>CAMFIW010000511.1 GCA_945952355.1 uncultured Phenylobacterium sp.
CGCGCCGCCCGGCTTCGCCCGCTTCGGTCGTATCGTCGCCAGGCGCGAGGCCATGGACAAGCATCATCCGATGGAGCGCCCGCACGCCTATCTGTGGTTCCTCGGCGTGCGGCCTGAGGCCCAGGGCCTGGGCGTCGGCTCGCGTATGCTGGAGGCGGGGCTGAAGGCCGTGGACGAGCAGGGCCGCCACGCCTTCCTGGAAAGCTCCAACGTCGCCAACGTGCCGCTCTATCGCCGCTTCGGCTTCGAGGTGGTCGAGGAGTACCGCGCGCGGCCCGACGCCCCGCCAATCTGGGCCATGTGGCGCGAGGCCCGCCCGGCCCAGGCGTGAGCCCGACCGCCCGCCTGCTCCTGCTCTCCCGAGGCCTGCGAGCCTTCGGCGACGGTTTCGTGGCCCTGGTCCTGCCGGTCTATCTGACCGGGCTGGGCCTGAACGCCTTCCAGGTCGGGCTGATCACCACGGCCACCCTGCTCGGCTCGGCGGTGCTGACCCTGGGCGTGGGCTTCGTCTCCCACCGCTTCGCCGCCCGGCCGCTGCTGATGACGGCCTCCTTGCTGATGCTCGCGACCGGGCTCGGCTTCTCGCTGGCGCGGGACTTCTGGCCGCTGCTGGTGGTGGGCTTCGTCGGCACCCTCAATCCCAGCGGCGGCGACGTCAGCCCCTTCCTGCCCCTCGAACAGTCGGTCCTGGCCCATGCCGGTCCCGACGCCCAGCGCACGCGGCTGTTCGCCCGATATAGCCTGACCGGCTCCCTGGCCGTGGCGGCCGGATCGCTATCGCTCGGCGGCGCGGACTGGCTGGGCGCGCAATTCGGCGCGAACGCCATGGAGGTGGCTCGCCTGTTGTTCGTGGTCTACGGCCTGATCGGGCTCGTGGTCCTGCTGATCTACCGCCGCCTGCCTCGCCAGGAGAGCGAGGCCGAGGCGGCGCGTCGGCCGCTGGGCCCCTCGCGCAACCGGGTGATCATGCTGGCGGGCCTGTTCAGCCTGGACAGCTTCGGCGGCGGCTTCATCGTCCAGTCGCTGCTGGCGCTGTGGCTCTTCCAGCACTGGGGCCTGTCGATCCCCGCGGCCTCGGCCTTCTTCTTCTGGGCCGGCGTGCTGACCGCCTTCTCCCAGCTCGCCGCCGGCTGGCTCGCCCAGCGGATCGGGCTGATCAACACCATGGTCTTCACCCACATCCCGGCCCAGCTCTGCCTGATGGCGACCGCCTTCGCGCCCAGCCTGACCGTGGTGCTGGTCCTGCTGCTGGTCCGCGCCAGCCTGTCGGCCATGGATGTGCCCGCGCGCACCTCCTACGTCATGGCGATCGTCACCCCGCCGGAACGCGCCGCGGCCGCCAGCCTGACCAATGTCCCGCGCAGCCTGGCCTCGGCGCTCAGCCCGTCGCTGGCGGGCTTCCTGCTGACCATCAGTCCCTTCGCCTGGCCGCTGATGATCGGCGGCGGGCTGAAGATCACCTACGACCTTTTGCTGCTCGTCATGTTCCGGACGGTGAAGCCGCCCGAGGAGCAGAGCACATCCGGCTGACAACCGTCCGGATCCGGCGGGTTTCGTGTTCTTAATTTGATCCCGGCGCCGCACAGGTTTAGCTTGTTCGTGCTCGCAGGGGTCCTCCGACATGACGCCCAGTCGACGTTCGATTACTCAGATGCTCGCCGCGGCCGGCCTGGCCGCCGGCCCCGTTTCCGCATTCGCGCAGGAAGCCCCCGCACCCTCGCCAGCCCCCGCCGCGACGCCGGCGCCGGACGCCGAGGATCACGAAGGCCCGACCAAGGTCGGCGCCGGACGCGACAACGCCACCCGGCTGGTCGCCCCTGTCTCGATCAACGGCAAGGGCCCGTTCCGCTTCATGGTCGACACCGGCGCCAACCGGTCGTGCATCAACAAGGACCTGGCCGATGTCCTGGGCCTGGAGCCCGGCCCGCCGGTCTCGCTGCACACCGTGGTCGCCGTGCGCGCGCGGCCGAGCGTGAAGGTCGAGCGGCTCGAGCTCGGCAGCCGCTCGCAGCGGAACGTGAACATCCCGGTCCTGCCCATGCCGGGCGCCGACACCGACGGCGTGCTCGGGGTCGACTGGCTGAAGAATCGCCGGCTGGTGCTCGACTTCCAGGGCAAGAGCCTGGAGATCGCCGCGCCCAAGGCCGAGACCAGCGGCCTCAACCGCGTGGTGGTGCCCGCCCGTCGCCGCTCCGGCCAGCTGACCATGATCGACGCCGACGTCGGCGGTCGCTCGATCAGCGCGATGATCGATTCCGGCTCGGAATTGTCGATCGGCAATGCGGCCCTTCGAAAGCTGATGCCGCCGTCCGCCGTGGACCGGCAGGGCGTGCAGCACATCCAGATGACCTCGCTCGTGGGTGAGAAGTTTTCTGGCGACCTGCTCTACATCCCCTTCATGCGACTGGGGGGCCTGAACCTCGGCAATGTGCCCGTGGTGTTCGCCGACACCCATGTCTTCAATCTGTGGGACCTGCAGAACAAGCCGGCGATCATCCTCGGCATGGACCTGCTTACCCAGTTCACCGCCGTGGCCCTGGACTTCGGCCGCTCGACCGTGCGGTTCGACATCTCCGAGGCGATGAAGGCCTAGGCGCCGATGACGCCGGGCCCGGTTCTCGCCTATCTGGCGGTCGTCAACCTGGCGGCGTTCTGCGCCTTCGCGTCCGACAAGCGCCGGGCCGCCGCCGGCCAGCGCCGCACGCCGGAGCGCGACCTCCTGGGCCTCGCCCTGATCGGCGGATCGGCCGGGGCGATCGCCGGCCAGCAGGTCTTCCGGCACAAGACCCGCAAGGAGCCGTTCCGCACGCTTCTTTGGCTGATCCCGGTGATCCAGCTCGCGGCCTTGGCGGCGTGGCGGTTCGCCGGCTAGGACGCGTCAAGCTTCCAGCTCGATGTCCCAGTAGAGATAGTCGAGCCAGCTCTCATGCAGGTGGTGCGGCGGGAAGCGCCGGCCGCGTTCCTGCAGCTCGAAGGCGCTGGGCCGACGCGGCTTGTGAAACGGGTGCATGTGCGCCTCGGCCGGAGTGCGCCCGCCCTTGTGCAGGTTGCAGCGGGCGCAGGCGGTGACGATGTTCTCCCAGGTGGTGCGGCCGCCGCGCGAGCGGGGCACCACGTGGTCGAAGGTCAGGTCGTCGCCCGAGCTGCAGTACTGGCAGGAGAAGGCGTCGCGCAGGAACAGGTTGAAGCGGGTGAAGGCCGGCGGCCGGTCCTGGGCCACATAGCTCTTGAGCGCCACGACGCTGGGGAGCTGCATCTCGAAGGAGGGCGAGTGGACCTTCTGGTCGTAGGTGGAGACCACGTCCACGCGGTCGAGGAAGACCGC
>CAMFIW010000512.1 GCA_945952355.1 uncultured Phenylobacterium sp.
CGCCTGGTAGATGCGGTCGTCCACCCGCGCCAGCACCTGGCCGGGCTGGACCAGCTCGTAGTCCTTGACCAGCACCTGGACCACATAGCCGCTGACCTGCGGCGCGATCACCGTGGTGCGGCCGCGGACATAGGCGTTTTGGGTGCTTTCTCCGCCGGCCGAGAAGGGCGGGAGGCGCCACAGCGCCAGCACCGCCAGGCTCACCCCCACCGCCAGCAGGGCGGAGATGGCGAGGGTCAGGTTGCGATGCGGCGGCGGACGCCAGACTGGCGGCGCAGTATCGGGTTCAGAGGCGGGAGGCGGTTGGTCGCTCATGCCTGGGCCTCCTGGCGACGGCGTTGGATGCGGTAGAAGATGATCAGGTAGGCCACGTAGAGGGCGGTCAGCAGCGCCAGCAGGGCCACCACACGGAACACGTCGTTGAAGGCCAGGATGTTGGCCTCCCGCGTCAGGGCCTGGAACAGCAGCCCTCCGCCCTGGCCGCTGCGCGCGGCGGGATCGGTGACGGCGCCGGCGATCGCACCCGCCCCCGCCTGCAGCCGTGCCGCGACCTGCGGGTCGGCCGCCTGAAGGTGCTCGGCCAGGGACAGGGCATGGGCCCGCGCGCTCACCACCTGCAGCGACCCAAGGGCCGCGGCCCCGCCCAGGCCGCCAATGTTCTGGGTGATGCTGAACAGCACGATGAAGCTGACGAAGAACGGCGGGCCCGCCTGCATCATCCGCAGGAATCCGTAGATCAGGGCGGGCCCTACGAAGAGCGTCGCGCCGAAGGCGATCAGGCATTGGCTCAGATAGAGCTGCTCGGGGCGGGTCAGATTGTTGGCGTGGCTGTCCATCCAGGCGCCGAGCGCGATGAACAGGGCGGCGACCATCACCTGGTGCGGGAGGCGGTCGACTGAGAGGGCGAGCACGCTGGCCGCCGTGCCTGCGATCATGGCCAAAGCCACGAGGCCAAAGAGCAGGTGAAGCTGGTCGTTGGTGAGGCCGCCCGAGGTCAGCAGGCCGACGGCGCCATAGGTCTGCTCGGCGAGTGCGAAGCGCATGAGGAGCGCAACGGCGGCAAAGCGGACGATGTCGATGCTGGCGATCCAGCGGACCTGCAGCAGGGGGCGCTCGCGGTGGAGTTCCAGCGCGATCGCCGTGGCGAACAGCGGGGCGGCGGCCGCCAGGGCCCAGCCCAGCCACGGCGTGTCGGTCCACCACAGCAGCCGGCCCTCGGCCAGCACCGCGCAGACCATGGCAAAGGCCGGGAAGACCAGGGCGATGGTGACGAAGTCCAGCGGCTCGAAGGCCGGGCTCTTGTCGCTGGGCGGCAAGGGCAGCAGCAGGTTGACCAGAAGGGTGATCGAGACGGCCGCGAACTCGATCAGGTGGATGCCGAGGTCGGCGTCGAAGGTCAGGGTTTCGACGGGAACCATGCGCGCCAGGGCCGGTCCGAGCTGGGTCAGGCCCAGGCCCATGACAAGGGCCACCGGCCGCGCGGGCGCCGGCAGCACTTGGAACAGGTTGTAGAGCGTCATGGTGGTGAGGGCCGAGCCGGCGACGCCCGAGGCCGCGCGGATCAGGATCGCCGAGCCAAAGGTCGGGACGATCACCTGCCAGAGCGCGGCCGCGGCGTAGACGGCCAGCAGGGTCAGGGTGACGGCGGGGATGCCGAACTGGATCCGCGCCTTGACCAGCAGCAGGTTGGCCGTGGCGTTGAAGGCGACATAGACGGCGGGCAGCAGGCTCGCCTGGGCCAGGGTCAGGCCGAGCGCCCCGCCCAGGGCCGGCGCATTGACGGTCACCAGCCCGTTGCAGAAGCTCGCCGACAGTCCGCACAGCAGGGCGGCGAACACGTAGGCGATGCGGCGGCGCGTCGTGTGGCGCGGCGAATAGGGCGAACCCGGCAGGGTCGGCCGCTCTTCCGGCGCATAGGCGTAGTCCGTGGCCGCGATGCTCATCCGTCGCCCAAAAACAGCCCGAGCCGAAGTCTTAGCGCGCCGCGCGGGCGGAGACGATTGCCCTAAAGGAAATCGGCGGCCCGGGGTGTGATTGTCGAAAGGCGATGCGGGTGGGGGCGTGGTGTGTGCGGAACGCCCCCACCCGTCCGTGACGCCTGGGCGGGCTGGGAGATGCCCAGGTCGTCGGTCGCCGCCCTCCCGGGGGGCTGGGGGGAATGGGAGGACGGGATCTTCAGTTTCTACGCCGCGAGTTTCGCCGCGGTTTCAGCGATCTTTCGGCCTTGATACCGGGCGCCGGTCAGCTCGTTCTCGCTGGGCTGGCGCGAGCCGTCGCCGCCGGCGATGGTCGAGGCGCCGTACGGGCTGCCACCGGTGATCTCGTCGAGCGTCATCTGGCCAGCGTGGCCGTAGTCGAGGCCTACCACCACCATGCCGAAGTGCAGCAGGTTGGTGATGATGTTGAACAGGGTCGTCTCCTGGCCGCCGTGCTGGGTGGCGGTCGAGGTGAAGGCGCCGCCGACCTTGCCGTGCAGGGCGCCCTTGGCCCAAAGGCCGCCGGCCTGGTCGAGGAAGGCCGCCATCTGCGAGTTCATGCGGCCGAAGCGGGTGCCCGCGCCGATCACGATGGCGTCGTAGTTGGCCAGGTCCTCGATCTTGGCGATCGGGGCTTCCTGGTCGAGCTTGAAGTGCGCCGCCTTGGCGATCTCTTCCGGCACGGTTTCCGGGACGCGCTTGATGTCGACCTGGGCGCCGGCTTCGCGCGCGCCTTCGGCGACGGCCTTGGCCATGGTTTCGAGGTGGCCGTAGGCGGAGTGATAGAGGACGAGGACCTTGGTCATGGAGCGGTTCCAGTTCGAGGAGGAATGAGGCCCGGCCGAGCGGGGAGGCGCCCGGCCGGGGAGGAAGGTCAGGCGGCGTCGACGAGCACCAGTTCGGCGTCTTCGAGCGCGGTGACCTTAAGGACGTCAACGTCGCGGATGGCGGCCCCGTCGCGGGCGTTCAGCGCCACGCCGTTGACCTCGACCTTGCCGGTGGCCGGCACCAGATAGCCGTAGCGATCGGCGCCGAGTTCGTATTCGGCGCTCTCGCCGGCCTTCAGCGTCGCGGCCACCACGCGGCCATTGGTGCGGATCGGCAGGACGTCGGCGTCGCCCTCGACGCCGGAGGCCAGGGTCACGAACTTCCCGGCGCGGTCACCCTTGGGGAAGGGCTTGGCGCCCCAGGAGGGCTCGCCGCCCGCCTTGTTCGGTAGGATCCAGATCTGGAACAGGGTCGTGGCCTTGTCTTCCAGATTGTACTCCGCGTGGCGGATGCCGGAGCCCGCGCTCATCACCTGGACGTCGCCGGCCTCTGTGCGGCCCTTGTTGCCCAGGCTGTCC
>CAMFIW010000513.1 GCA_945952355.1 uncultured Phenylobacterium sp.
CGTGCCGATCTCGCCGGCTTGGCGCGTTCGTGTGGGTTCGTGTGGTTCGTGGTTCCTTTCCCTCGCGGCGCCCCTGGACAAGTGCCGGACGGGCGGCCTAGCTCGCTTATCAACGATAACCGACGCGCCAGGGACGGAGACGAGATGCACTATGCGGAGCTGAAAAAGGCCTGGGGCGAGCTGATCGCGCCCGGCGCGCCGTTCGAGATCGTCCCGGCCCAGGTGAACGGCAACCTGATCAAGACGTTCAAGAACGCCCCGCCCAGCGTGCGCGAGGTCTGGGCGAGCACCGCCGCCTTCGCCGATCGCGACTACATCGTCTACGAGGGCGAGCGGATCACCTATGCCGAGGCGCATCGGCTGACCGGGGTGATCGCGAGCTGGCTGTTCGAGCAAGGGGTGAAGCCGGGCGACCGCGTGGCGGTGGCCATGCGCAACTATCCCGAATGGATGCTGATCTACTGGGCCTGCGTCAGTGTCGGCGTGGCCGTGGTGGGCATGAACGCCTGGTGGGTGGCCGACGAGGTCGAGTACGCCCTGAAGGATTCCGCGCCCAAGGTGGTGTTCTGCGACGCCGAGCGCCTGGCGCGGATCCTGGAGCGGCCGGAGACGGCGGCGACGTCGAAGCTGGTGGCCGTGCGGGTTCCGGGCGAGCTGCCGGGCGGGGTGGTCCCCTGGTCGGACGTGGTGGCCGGGAACGGGACGATGCCGGACGTGGCGGTCGATCCGGATTCCGACGCCTGCATCTTCTACACTTCCGGCACGACGGGCTTCCCGAAGGGGGCGCAGCTGACCCATCGGGGCTGCGTGTCCAACCTGTTCAACATGATGTTCTCCGGCCAGGCCCAGGGGCTGGCGACCATGCGGGCCAACGGGATCGATCCCGCCAGCGTGCCGCCGCCCGCGCCCTCTGTAGCCCTGCTGACCACGCCGTTGTTCCACGTGACGGCCAACAATTGCGGCGCCTACGCCGTGACCGCCGGCGGCGGGAAGATGGTCCTGATGTACCGCTGGGACGCGGGCGAGGCGCTGCGGCTGATCGAGCAGGAGAAGGTCACCGCGATGAGCGGTGTGCCGGTGATGAGCCGCGAGCTCCTGACCCACCCCGACTTTGCGACGCGCGACACGTCGAGCCTGCTCAGCCTCGGCGGCGGCGGGGCGCCGCTGCAGCCGGACCTGGTGGCCAAGATCGACAGCCAGGTGAAGACCGCACGACCCAACACCGGCTACGGCATGACCGAGACGTGCGGGATCATCACCTCGGTGGCGGCGGATTTCTTCGTCGACCGGCCGACAAGCTGCGGCCCGGCCATGCCGAGCTTCGAGGTCAAGTGCGTCGACGACGACGGGAACGCCCTGCCGGTCGGGGAGGTGGGCGAGCTGTGGGTGCGCGGCTCGTCGGTGATCAAGGGCTATATCAACCGGCCCGAGGCGACGGCGGAGAGCATCACCGAGGGCTGGCTGCACACCGGTGACGTGGCGCGGATCGACGAGGACGGCTTCATCTACATCGTCGACCGCAAGAAGGACATGGTGCTGCGGGGCGGCGAGAACGTCTATTGCGCCGAGGTCGAGGCCAGCGTGCACCACCATCCGGCGGTGGCCGAGTGCTGCGTGTTCGGCGTGCCGGATGCGCGGCTGGGCGAGGAGGTGGCGGCGGCCGTGGTGCTGCGCGAGGGCCAGAGCGTGAGCGCCGAGGCCCTGCGGGCGCACCTGTCCGAGCGCTTGGCCAAGCACAAGGTGCCGCGCTACGTCTGGTTCCTAGACGAGAGCATTCCGCGCAACGCCTCGGGCAAATTCCTCAAGCGGCAGCTGCGGGAGACCTTGAAGCTGGACGAGGCGCACTAGGCTCGTCTATCGGGGCCGCATGACCGCGGCCCCCCTCGCACAGCGGCGCTTCGAGGCGCTGGACGGCTGGCGGGGCGTGTGCGCCCTGCTGGTGGCGCTGTGGCATTTCCAGGTGGGCGGGCATCTGGACGGGATCGCGGCGTTCCGCTCGAGCTTCCTGTTCGTCGACTTCTTCTTCGTGCTGTCGGGCTTCGTCATCGCCTATTCCTCGGAGGACGGGCTGGACGCGGGCGGCTCGCGCTGGACGTTCCTCCGGAAGCGCTTCGCGCGGGTCTGGCCGCTGCACGCGGCCATGTTGGCGGTGATGGTGAGCCAGGAGTTCGCCCGCCAGCACCTGGAGGGCTGGAGCTTCCCCTATGCGCGAAGGCCCGCCGACATTCCGCTGAACCTGGCGCTGGGCCACGGGCTGGGCTTCCTCGACCGGCTGACCTGGAACTGGCCGTCCTGGAGCATCAGCGTCGAGATGGCGCTCTACCTGGTCTTCGCCCTGGGGTTCCTGGCGGCGCCGCGGCGGTGGCGGGCGCCCCTGGCGCTGGCGATCGTGGCGACGGCCCTGGTGGTGATCGGCCTCTTTTCCAAGCGCTACATGGCGGGGGCGGAGACCTTCGGCCTGGCGCGCGGCGCGGCGGGGTTCTTCACCGGCTACCTGGTGCAGCGGATCTGGCGCCGGCGGCCGCCGAAGACCGGGCTCTGGGCGGAGATCGCGGTGGCGGCTCTGGTGGCGGCCTTCCTGGCGGTGAGCGGGGAGACGGCGGTCTCGCTGGCCGCGCCGCTGGTGTTCGGCCTGGCGGTCTGGGTGTTCGCGGCCGAGGGCGGGGCGATATCGCGACTGCTGAAGAGCGGGCCGGGGCTGAAGCTCGGGGCGTGGTCCTATTCGATCTATCTCGTGCACGCGCCGGTGATCGTGGCCTTCCACATCGCCTATCGGGTGGCGAAGTGGCCGGGCGGGCAGGTGACCCATGCGGCCGAGGCGTTCGGCACGCCCTGGCTCGGCGACCTGATCAACCTGCTGTTCGTCGGCCTGGTGCTGGCGATCGCGCCGATCACCTACCGCTTCATCGAGCAGCCGGCGCGCCGATGGCTCGCGCCGCGGCGGACGGGTTCGCCTGACGCGCGCGCGGGCTTGCGGGAGGCGGCCTAGAGGCTAGGCTCAGCTTCACCGCAACAGGGCTTCCCGCGATGACCCCGGCGCTCGACATGGTCGCGACCAATCTCGGCATCTACCAGCGGCCGGCCACGGCGCAGTGGTACGCGACGCTGAGCGGTCTCACCGCGGCGGAGCAGGCGGCCTTCGAGCTGACCGCGCGGGCCTGGCGGGAGGGCGACGTCCTCGACATCGGCATCGGCGGGGGGCGCACCTGCGAGCCCCTGTCGCGCGAAGCGCGCTCCTATGTCGGCGTGGACTACAGCCCGGCCATGGTGGCGGCGGCCCAGTCAGAGACCGAACTCGCCAAAGCCTTTCGGA
>CAMFIW010000514.1 GCA_945952355.1 uncultured Phenylobacterium sp.
CGGCGGCCCGGAACACCAGCTCGGCGAAGGGCAGTTCGAACAGCGCCTCGACCTCCTCCAGGGTCCAATCGTGTCGCGGCTGGGCGGAACCCTCGGGGCGGACGTGGGCGTTCATGGGAGGCTCCTTCGCAAGGGTCGCTGCGCCTTACACCGTGCGCCGTTGCGGAAGCAACGGATCGGCGGTTTGACCCTGCTCAATTCCCGGCGGTCGGAATCGGGTCTAGGATGATCCCGGTGCCGCGGGACCGAAGGAGGCTTGCCTGGCGAGCGAGGAGATCGAGCTCAAGTTCCTGTGCGAGCCGCGGGATCTCGACGCCGTCCTGGCGGCTGCGCCCGGGGACGGAACGGAGACCCATTCCCTGGTCTCCACCTATTTCGACACGCCCGACAAGCGGCTGGGCTCGGCCCATGTCTCTTTGCGCATTCGCGAGGACGACGGGGTCCGCCTGCAGACCCTGAAGCGCGGAGAAGGCTTCGCGCGGGAGGAACACGAGGGGCCCGCCCCAGCGACCGGGCTCGACCTGTCGGTCCCTGCGCTCAAGAAGATCCTGCCGCCCGCCCAGCGGCGACGGTTGGCGCCGACCTTCACGGTGGCTGTGACGCGCCGCCTGCGCACCTTCCTCTATGCCGGGGCGGAAATCGAGCTGGCCATCGACGAGGGGGCGGTCACCTCCGGCGACCGTCGCCGGGTGATCTCCGAGGTCGAGCTGGAACTGAAGGCGGGACCGCCGGCCGCCCTGTTCGCGCTCGCCCGCAATCTTTCGCGCACGGCGCCGCTCTATCTGTCATTCGATGGCAAGGCGACCCAGGGCGCCGCCCTGCGGGACGGAACCACGCTCGCGCCGCGCAAGCTCGATCGCGTCAAGCTGAAGCGCGGGACCTCGACGGCGGCGGCCTTCCAGGCCATCGCGCGCAACTCGCTCACCCAGATCGCCGCCAACGCGTTGATCGTCCGGGAGGCCGACGGCGAGGAGGCGTTGCACCAGCTCCGGGTCTCGGTGCGGCGCCTTCGCAGCGCGGTCGCCACCTTCAAGCCGATCGTCGAGGACGACTTCGCGCCGGCCATCCGCGCCGAGCTGCGCTGGCTGCTCAAGGCCTGCGACGAGGCGCGCGACCTCGACGTCTTCGCCCACGACAACGCCGGGCTCGGCGAGGCGGGCGCAACCCTGGCCGCCGTGGTCGAGGCGGCGCGCGCCGGCGCCCACGCCAAGGCCCAGGCGGCCGTCGCCTCCAAGAGGTTCCGCGACCTTGTGCTGGAAGCCACCGCCTGGGTCGAGACCGGGGCCTGGCTCTCGGGCAAGCACGAAAAGCGCCGCAGGGGCTCGGCCCGCGAATTCGCCGCCAAGGCCCTGGCGCGGCGCTGGAAGCGGATCGTCGCCCGCGCCGCCGATCTCGAGGCCCTGGGCGATGTCGGCCGCCACCACCTGCGGATCGACGCCAAGAAGCTGCGCTATGCGCTGGAGGCCTTCGCGCCCCTGTTCCACAAGGCCAGGACAGAGCGCTTCCTCAAGCGTCTCAAGACCCTGCAGGACGAATTGGGCGCCCTGAACGACGCGGCCGTGGCCCACCGCCTGGTGGCGCGCCTGAAGCCGGACGGCGCGGGCCGCGAAGCGGCGCGCAGCCTGTTGGCCGCGCGCGACGATCGGCGCGCCAGGACCCTGAAGGCCGCGGCCAAGGCCATGCGCCACCTGGCCACGGCGCCGCTGCCTTGGGTCATATAAAGATTTCTTTATGCGTTTCTTGCGAGCTTGGGCGGGCGCCGGTATAGAACCGGCCAAACCCCACCTGATCGCCTACAATATCGGCGGTCGGAGCTGACAGGATTCCCGATGACCGACTATGTGGTGAAAGACATCTCGCTGGCCGATTTCGGCCGCAAGGAGATCGAGATCGCCGAGACCGAGATGCCGGGCCTGATGGCCGTCCGCGCGGAGTTCGGCAAGGACCAGCCGCTGAAGGGCGCCCGCATCGCCGGCTCCCTGCACATGACCATCCAGACCGCCGTGCTGATCCAGACCCTGGAAGCGCTCGGCGCCGAGGTCCGCTGGGCCTCGTGCAACATCTTCTCCACCCAGGACCACGCCGCTGCGGCCATCGCCGCCGCCGGCACCCCGGTCTTCGCGATCAAGGGCGAGACCCTGGTCGAGTACTGGGATTACGCCCACCGGATCTTCGAATGGTCCGACGGCGGCTATCCGAACCTGATCCTCGATGACGGCGGCGACGCCACCCTGCTCTGCGTGCTGGGCCCCAAGGCCGAGAAGGACCCCTCTGTCCTCGACAATCCGCAGAACGAGGAAGAGGAAGCGCTTTACGCGGTGATGAAGCGCTACCTGAAGGAAAAGCCGGGCTTCTATTCGGCGATCCGCGACGCCATCAAGGGCGTGTCGGAAGAGACCACCACGGGCGTTCACCGCCTCTACCAGATGGCCGAGCGCGGCGAGCTGCCGTTCCCGGCGATCAACGTCAATGACAGCGTCACCAAGTCCAAGTTCGACAACCTCTATGGCTGCCGCGAAAGCCTGGTCGACGCCATCCGCCGCGGCACCGACGTGATGCTGGCCGGCAAGGTCGCCGTGGTGATGGGCTATGGCGACGTGGGCAAGGGCTCGGCCGCCTCGCTGCGCAACGGCGGCGCCCGGGTCGTGGTCACCGAGGTCGATCCGATCTGCGCCCTGCAGGCGGCGATGGAGGGCTACGAGGTCCAGACCGTCGACGACATGGCCGACAAGGCCGACATCTTCGTCACCACCACCGGCAACAAGGACGTCCTGACGGTCGACCACATGCGGCGGATGAAGAACAACGCCATCGTCGCCAACATCGGCCACTTCGATTCCGAGATCCAGATCGCCGGCCTGCGGAACTTCAAGTGGGACAAGATCAAGGATCAGGTCCACCACGTCGAATTCCCGGACGGCAAGAAGATCATCGTCCTGTCGGAAGGCCGCCTGGTGAACCTCGGCAACGCCACCGGCCACCCGAGCTTCGTGATGAGCGCCAGCTTCACCAACCAGACCCTGGCCCAGATCGAGCTGCACACCAACCGGGACCGGTATGGGACCAAGGTCTATACCCTGCCCAAGCACCTCGACGAGAAGGTCGCCATGCTGCACCTGGCCAAGCTGGGCGCGAAGCTGACCACTCTCTCCAAGGAGCAGGCGGACTATATCGGCGTCACGCCGCAGGGCCCGTTCAAGCCCGACCACTACCGCTACTAAGGGGGCGACCCCGAAGCCCAGCCGCGCCGTATCTCCAGTCCGGCGCGGCTGGGAACTCTCCCGTTGTGGCGCGGCTTC
>CAMFIW010000515.1 GCA_945952355.1 uncultured Phenylobacterium sp.
CCTGCGCCTGACCGGCAGCGTCGCCAAGGAAGCCGCGGCCCTGCTGCGCCAGCTTTATACGGCGTTCCTGGCCAAGGACATGTCGATGCTGGAAGTGAACCCGCTGATCGTCACCGCCGCCCCTGAAGGCGAAAAAGAGGGGCACCTGCGGGTCCTCGACGCCAAGGTCAGCTTCGACTCGAACGCCCTGTTCCGCCATCCCGACATCCAGAAGCTGCGGGACGAGACGGAAGAGGACCCGAAGGAGATCGAGGCCTCGAAGTTCGACCTCTCCTACATCGCCCTCGACGGCGAGATCGGCTGCATGGTCAACGGCGCCGGCCTGGCCATGGCGACCATGGACATCATCAAGCTCTACGGCGCGGAGCCGGCGAACTTCCTGGACGTCGGCGGCGGCGCCGACGAGGCCAAGGTGACGGCGGCGTTCAAGATCATCATCGCCGACCCGAACGTGAAGGGCATCCTGGTCAACATCTTCGGCGGCATCGCCCGCTGCGACATCCTCGCCAACGGCGTGGTCAACGCGGTGAAGCAGGTGGGCCTGAAGGTTCCGCTGGTCGTGCGCCTGGAAGGCACCAACGCCGAGCTCGGCAAGAAGATCATCAACGAGAGCGGCCTCGACGTGATCGCCGCCAACGACCTCTCGGACGGCGCCGAGAAGATCGTCAAAGCCGTGCGGGAGCGCGCCTGATGTCCATCCTGATCGGCAAAGACACCAAGGTCATCTGCCAGGGCATCACCGGCGCCCAGGGCACCTTCCACTCCGAACAGGCCATCGCCTACGGCACCAAGATGGTCGGCGGCGTGACCCCCGGTAAGGGCGGCTCGACCCATATCGGCCTGCCGGTGTTCGACACCGTCGAAGAGGCCGTCAAGCAGACCGGGGCCGACGCCTCGGTGATCTATGTCCCGCCGCCCTTCGCGGCCGATTCGATCCTTGAGGCCATCGAGGCCGAGGTCCCGCTGGTGATCTGCATCACCGAGGGCATCCCGGTGACCGACATGATCAAGGTCAAGCGGGCGCTCAGCGGCTCGAAAACCCGGCTGATCGGGCCCAACTGCCCGGGCGTCCTGACGCCGGATGCCTGCAAGATCGGCATCATGCCCGGAAACATCTTCAAGAAGGGTTCGGTGGGTGTTGTCTCCCGGTCGGGCACGCTTACCTACGAAGCCGTGTTTCAGACCACCCAGGTGGGCCTCGGCCAATCCACGGCCGTGGGCATCGGCGGCGACCCCGTGAAGGGCACCGAGTTCATCGACATGCTCGACATGTTCCTGAAGGACCCGGAGACCGAGTCGATCATCATGATCGGCGAAATCGGCGGTTCGGCCGAGGAAGACGCGGCCGAGTTCATCAAGAATTCAGCAACCAAGAAGCCTATGGTGGGATTCATCGCGGGTCGCACCGCGCCGCCCGGTCGGCGCATGGGGCACGCGGGCGCGATCATCTCCGGCGGCAAAGGCGGCGCCGAGGACAAGATCGCGGCGATGGAGGCGGCCGGCATCCGGGTGTCACCTTCGCCGGCTAAGCTGGGCGAGACCCTGCTCGAGGTGCTGAAAGGCGCCTGATAGCGGCGCGAGCCGCTGGGGGCGGCGGCTCGGTCGAGACGAACGACGACGGCGCCCGGGGCGATCCCGGGGCCGCGACATATTTCAAGCGTAGGGCGGTCCCGCTCGGCTCCTCTTCCAGAAGCTCCGCGGGTCCTCCCGGGAAGCGGAAGACATGGCGGACGACGCGGGCCTCATCAACGACATCATGGCGGAAACCTCGTTCCTCTACGGAGGCAACGCGGACTTCGTCGAGGCGCTGTACGCGAAGTGGGCGACCGATCCGAATTCGGTCGAGCCCTCCTGGCGGGCCTTCTTCGCCTCGCTGCAGGACAAGCCCGAGGAAGCCAAGGCCGCCGCGGCTCCACCACCCTGGACTCACAAGACCGCGCCCGCGCCGCGCCCCGACTGGCTGTCCGCTCTCGACGGCATGTGGCCTGCAGTCGAGGCCAAGCTGGGCGCCAAGATCGCCGAGCGCGCCGGTCCGCAGTCCGACCCGGCCAGCGTGCGCGCCGCCACCCTCGACAGCCTGCGCGCCATCATGATGATTCGCGCATACCGGATGCGGGGCCACCTGCGGGCCAACCTCGACCCGCTGCACATCTCGATCCCGGAAGGCGACGCCTCCGAGCTCGACCCCACCTCCTACGGCTTCACCGAAGCCGACTTCGATCGTCCGATCTTCCTCGACTTCGTGCTCGGCATGGAGACCGGGACGATCCGCGAGATCCTGGCGATCCTGCGCCGCACCTACTGCTCGGACATCGGCGTGCAGTACATGCACATCTCCGATCCGGCCCAGAAGGCCTGGCTTCAGGAGCGCATCGAGGGTCGCGACAAGGAGATCAACTTCACCAAGGAGGGCAAGATCGCCATCCTGAAGAAGCTGATCGAGACCGAGGGCTTCGAGAAGTTCCTGCACAAGCGCTTCCCCGGCACCAAGCGCTTCGGCCTGGACGGCGGCGAAGCCCTGGTCCCGGCGCTGGAGCAGATCATCAAGCGCGGCGGCGCTCTGGGCGTGAAGGACATCGTCATCGGCATGCCGCACCGCGGCCGCCTGAACACGCTGGCCGCCGTCATGGGCAAGCCCTACCAGGTGATCTTCCACGAGTTCCAGGGCGGCTCGACCCTGCCGTCCGACGTCGAGGGCTCGGGCGACGTGAAGTACCACATGGGCGCCTCCTCGGACCGCGCCTTCGACGGCAATTCGGTCCACCTGTCGCTGACCGCCAACCCGTCTCACCTCGAAATCGTCAATCCGGTGGTGCTCGGCAAGGCGCGCGCCAAACAGGCGTTCGATCTGCGGCAGAACCCGGAAGCCGGTCGCGGCCATGTCCTGCCGCTGCTCATGCACGGCGACGCGGCCTTCGCTGGCCAGGGGGTCGTGGCCGAGTGCTTCGCCATCTCCGGCACCAAGGGCTACCGCATCGGCGGCACGATCCACGTGATCGTCAACAACCAGATCGGCTTCACCACCGCGCCGAAGTTCTCGCGCTCCTCGCCCTATCCGTCGGACGTGGCCCTGATGGTCGAGGCGCCCATCTTCCACGTGAACGGCGACAATCCGGAAGCCGTCACCTACGTGGCCAAGGTGGCCACCGAGTTCCGCCAGCAGTTCGGCAAGGACGTCGTCATCGACATGTTCTGCTACCGGCGGTTCGGCCACAACGAGGGCGACGACCCGACGATGACGTCGCCGCTCATGTACGCCAAGTTTTTTAATGATACGGCGACCACCGAGATCTACAC
>CAMFIW010000516.1 GCA_945952355.1 uncultured Phenylobacterium sp.
ACTCCCGGTAGATCGCGCGCGCGGTCACTCCCGCGGGACCGATCGGGACATTGCACACAATCGGCTCGAACTGGGTGTTCAAGGCGTAGTAGGCGCAGGGCGGTCCGACTTCGGACTCGAAATTGGGACTGAGGAAGCTTGCATAGTAGCGGACCTGGTTGCCGTTCACCCAGTTGGGCGGAACCGGCTGGTTCCTGTTCCAGCCTGCGGCGCCGATGACCGGCGCGGCTGTCGGCGCGGCGACGAAGGCGGCCGGGTTACCCGGATGGTAGACCGGCGAGTGCAACGTCGCGGCCACCCCGCCGGTGGTCCAGACGCTGGTCCAGCCCCGCGTATTGAGGTCGTTCAGGCTGCTGCGGCACTGGACGGCGCCGTTCACCAGAATGAACATCGGCGTGAAGTTGCCGAGCGGGTCGTTCTGATAGTCCATCACCTGGGCGAGGTTCGGGATGAACTGCAGCGCGATGTACTGGTTGGGGTTCACCGGCTGCTGGCCGGTCTGAAAGGCCTGGTAGATCTCCAGCGCGGAGGCCTGGACCGCGTTGTCGACGATCGCCTTGTTGGTGAGGTTGTAAGTTTCGAAATAGCGCTTGTCGCCATAGGCCCGCCAGGTGTCGCCGTTGGCGTTAGAGACCATCAGCCCGAACTTGCTGTCCTCGTCGTGCATGCCCTTGGCGCAGAGGTTGGCGCTCACCCCAACCCAGGAGGTCGTGTAGATTTCCTTGCGCGGATCGCGGATGTGCCCAGCCGAGAACAGGTCCGACAGGAAGTGGTCGGCGAAGGCGTTCATGGCGTAGGCGGTGATCAACATCTGCTGCGCCTGAGGGGGCGTCGGCGCGTTGTAGGCGGCGATGGCCTGGTTCAGCGCCACCGCGTGTCCGGCCTGATACGCCAGCACCGCATAGGGGCCGAAATGGTCCCAGTTCTTGGTGGCGAGTTCGAGGTAGCGGCCCATCGGGATCAGGTCCGAGACGAAGGACCCGCCGCCGGTGGCGACGTTCCAGGCCTTGTTGAGGTCGTCGCCGAGTTGGTCATAGACGGTGGAGGGCGAGAGACCGGCGTTGAGCGCCGCATTCACCGCACTGATCTCCCGCTGCATGATCGCCAGGATGTTGGCGGCCTCCGCCACCGAGGCCGGATTGCCAGCCAGGGTCTGGTAGGCGTTCTGGAACAGCGCCATGCGTGCGGCTTGGGTGGCGCCGTCCGAGATCGGCGCGTCGGGAACGCCGTAGAAGTCTCCACCGAGGGCCAGGATTTGCCCATAGGTGAGGTTCAGCCCGGGCTGAACCGCCAGCTGGACCTGATAGGCGGGCACGCTGGGCTGGTTCGGGCCGAAATAGAGCAGGATGCTGTCGCCGATCGCCGTGTGCTCGCCCCCCTCGAACTGGGGCAGGGGCGAGGTGGCCGCGCCGTGGATCGGCGCGAGCTTTCCGGCCACCTTCAGCGAGGTCGACTTGTCCTCGTCGACCAGGGCGACGACGAGGTCGCTGGAGCCGACCAGCGGCACGCCGGCGGCCTCCACGAACTGGTCGAAGCTGCCGATGGCCAGCGAGCCGTTGGTCTTGGCGGCGTCGTAGGTGGGGATCAATGGGCCTTCGTCCAGCGTCTGCACGGCGGCTGGCGACAGGGTCGCGGTGTCGTTCATCGCAGGTCTCCACGAGAGCGCGCGACCTCGCGGCCCCCGGCGATGAGCCGGCGACCACCGCGGTGTGCGCGGTCGGTTGAATGTGGTGGAAACTCAATTAAAGCACGAAACTCAGCGCGCGACACGTTGCGCACGAGATCTCTTCTCGTGCAACACAAGATTCATTTCGTTACAAATACACGTTTAGGGGGTGGTTCTGGGGTGACCCCGCACCCCACCTGATCGCCTACAGAATCATCGGCCGACGAAGGCCGCGACGCGCTTCTGCAGGAAGGCCAGCACGCCTTCGCGGGAGTCTTCGCTGCGCCCGGCGTACTTCTGTGCGACCCGCTCGGCGTGCAGCTGTTCCTTCCATTCGGTGTCCAGGCTTTCCCAGATCAGCTTGCGGATCGAGGACAGCGCCCAGGGGCCGGACGCGAGGTTCCGGGCCAGTTCCATGGCCGCGGCCATCAGCTCTGAATCGGGGACGACGCGGTTGCACAGGCCCCATTCCAGCGCCGTCTTCGACGGGATGCGCTCGCCCAGCAGGGCCATCTCCATCGCTCGCGCCTTGCCGATGTAGCGGGGCAGCATGTAGGTCGAGCCGCCGTCGGGCACGAGGCCGATGCGTCGGAAGGCCTGCAGGAAGTAGGCGCTCTCCGCCACGACGATCAGGTCGCCCATCAGGGCCAGCGAACACCCAACGCCCGCCGCGACGCCGTTCACGGCCGTGATGATCGGGATCGGATAATCCCGCAGGCTGGTGACGAAGGGGTTGTACACGGTCTCCAGCCCGGCGCCCGCGTCGGGTCCCTCGGGATCGGGTGTCCCCGCGCCGATGCCGTCGCCACGGCCCTGCAGATTGGCGCCGGAGCAGAACCCGCGGCCTTCGCCGGTCAACACCACGCAGCGCACGCCGGCGTCGGGCTTGGCGAAGGCGTCGAAGGCCTGCCGCAGCTCGCCCATCAGCTCCAGGCCGGCGGCGTTGAGCGTGGCGGTGTCGGACAGGGTGATCACCCCGATGCCGTCGGCGACCGAGGTCTTGATCTTGCTATAGGCCATGGCGAGTTCCTCCCGTCGCGATTTGCCGCGATCTAAGGAGCAGTACCCCGGCGTCAGCCTAGCGGAAAAACGTCAGGCGGCGTTGGCCATGTCTTCGGCGTTGGAGGTCTGGTTGCGGCCGCCGCGCTTGGAGGCGTAGAGGGCCCGGTCGGCGCGTTCCATCACGTTCAGCGCGCTTTCGCCCGGGTGCCGCTGCGCGACGCCGGACGAGACGGTGATCGCGCCAAGGTCCTCGTTGGTCGAACGGCGCTTCAGCATCCGCGACGACACTTCCTCGCGGATCTCCTCCAGGACCGCGAACGCCACCTGGGCGCTCTCGGACGGGAAGATCATGGCGAACTCCTCGCCGCCGTAGCGGGCGGCGAACCGGGGCGGGGCGCCGCGGCCGCCGATCACGCTGGCGACGTAGCGGATTACCTGGTCGCCCGTCTGGTGGCCCCAGGTGTCGTTGAAATTCTTGAAGTGGTCGATGTCGATGACCGCGAGCGTCAGGGCTTCGCCGTTGGCGTCCGCCTCGGCGCAAGCGCGCTCCAGTTCCTCGTCGAAGGCCTTGCGGTTGGCGAGGTTGGTCAGGCCGTCGGTCGTGGCGTCGCGGCGCACCTG
>CAMFIW010000517.1 GCA_945952355.1 uncultured Phenylobacterium sp.
CTTGAGATCCAACGCCTCGGCGAATTCGAACCAGGCGATCTCCTCGAGCTCGCCGCAGTCGGGCTGCCGCTCCAGGCTGGTCAGGTGCTCGGCGTCGGCCATCAGGAACCAGGTGTCGAACCGCTTGGCCAGCATCGGCGGCGTCACGGCCCGGTAGACGATCGACAGCGCCGCGAGGTCGGGCAGGGCGCCATGGACCAGGAAATCGCGCCAGGGGCCGACGCCGGGGCGCGGCTCGCCGGGCTTGCCAAGCAGCAGGCCGGCTTCCTCGAAGGTCTCGCGGATCGCGGCGAGGCCGAGCGCGCGGGCCTTTCCGGCCGAAACGTAGCCATGGAACTTGGCGGCCACATCCGGGCGCAGGTCGGTGGCGAACGGGGCGCGGTAGTCGGTCTTGTCGATCCGCCCGCCCGGGAAGACCCACAGGTTGGCCATGAAGTCGTGGCCGCCATGGCGCTTGCCCATCAGCACCCGGGGCTTGGGGCCGTCGCGGCGGATGATGAACAGGGTGGCGGCGTCGCGGGGCTTCACGGCGCGGGCGCCCGCCTGGCGCACGCGATTGCCCTCGGCTTGTCTCTGGGCTTGCAGGGTCTCGGTCATGAAACAACTGTATGACCCGAGTCCGCCGCTGCAAACCGGCGCCCTTGCGTAAACCGCGAGGTCTCTTGCTGCCGGGCGGCCAGACGTCGAAGAACCGGACCAAGCAAGTTTTGTCGCGGTAGTCTTTCAGCCAGACTGCGTCGGTCACAACGCCAGCTCGCGCGTGCGCACAGAATTCCAAATCTTTCACGTGGACGATGTCGGTCACCTTCGTTTGGCAGCCGCCAAGAACGGACCATCCTAAGAGGCATAGGGCTAGGCGGCTTGGCCGTCTCAACGCCGCTTGCCTTTCCGTACGCCCTTCGGCGGCCCACCGCGGCGCTTGGCGTCGACCGAGCCGGGCTTGCGGCGCACGCCCAGCCGGGGCCTCGGCGCATTGCGGTCCGGCGGGGCCGGGTCGCTGATCATCTCGAACAGCAGGCCGCCGGTGATCGGGGTGGCCTCCACCAGCTCGACCTCGACCTCCATGCCGAGCGGCCAGCGCGCGCCGCTGCGCTCGCCGATCAGGGCGTGCAGCTTGTCGTCGTGGATGAAGAACTCCCCGCCCAGCTTGGAGACCGGGACCAGCCCGTCGGCGCCGGTCTCGTCCAGCCGGACGAACAGGCCAAAGCGCGTCACCCCGGTGATCCGGCCCGAGAAGGTCGCGCCCACCCGGTCGGCCAGGAAGGCGGCCACATCGCGGTCGGTCGGGTCGCCCTCGGCCGCCATGGCCCGGCGCTCGGCGAAGGTGATCATCTCCGCGGTGTCCTTGAGCTGAGAGATGTCGCGGTCGGTCAGGCCGTCATCGCCGAGGCCGAGCGCCCGGATCAGGCCGCGATGGACGATCAGGTCGGCATAGCGGCGGATCGGCGAGGTGAAGTGGGCGTACTTGGCCAGGTTCAGCCCGAAGTGGCCGATATTCTCGGTCGAGTAGTGCGCCTGCATCTGGGTGCGCAGGACCACCTCGTTGACGATGGCGGCGTGCGGTCCCTCGCGCGTCTGCTCCAGGAGCCGGTTGAAGCGGTCGGTGCGCGGCGCCTCGCCCTTCGACCAGTTGATGCCGATGGTGCCCAGGAACTCCACCAGCGACTGCATCTTCTCCTGGCTGGGCGTGTCGTGGACCCGGTAGATCAGCGGGCTGCGCTTGGCCTCCAGGGTCTCGGCGGCGCAGACATTGGCCTGCACCATCATCTCCTCGATCAGCTTGTGCGCTTCCAGCGAGGCGCGGGGCTGGATCGAGGCGACCTCGCCCTCCGGCGAGATGACGATCCGCCGCTCCAGGCTCTCGATGGCGAGCGGCGAGCGGGCGTCGCGGCCGATCTTCATGCAGGCATAGGCCGCGTAGAGCGGCTTCAGGATCGCCTCCAGCAGCGGCCCGGCGGTCTCGTCGGGCCGTCCGTCGATCGCCGCCTGGGCCTGCTCGTAGCTGAGCTTGGCGGCCGAGCGCATCAGGCCGCGCACGAAGCGGTGGCTCCTCTTGCGGCCCGACTTGTCGAACACCATCCGCACCGCCATGCAGGCGCGGTTCTCGCCCTGGCGCAGCGAACAGAGCCCGTTCGACAGCCGCTCCGGCAGCATCGGCTCCACCCGGTCGGGGAAGTAGACGCTGTTGGCCTTCTCCCGGGCCTCCTTGTCGAGCGCCGAGCCCGAGCGGACATAGGCCGCCACGTCGGCGATCGCGACCCAGACCACCCAGCCGCCGGCATTGGCCGGATCCTTGTCCGGCTCGGCATAGACCGCGTCGTCGTGGTCGCGGGCGTCGGGCGGGTCGATTGTGATCAGCGGGACGTCGCGCAGATCCTCGCGGCCGGCGAGGGTGGGGGGCGCCGCCGCCTCGGCCTCGGCCTCGGCGTGCTCGGAAAATCCGGTCGGGATACCGTGCGAATGGATGGCGATCAGCGAGGCGGCGCGCGGCTCGTCCTCGCGGCCGACGACCTCCAGCACCTTGCCACGCTTGGGCCCAAAGCGGCGCTCTGACGGGGCCACGGCGGCCAGCACGAGGTCGCCGTCGCGCAACTCGGCCGCGTCAGGGCCCTCGACCACGAGGCTGTCCTTCGAGCGGCGGTCGACCGGCTCGATGCGAACCTCGCGCTTGGCCTTGCGCACCACGCCCAGGATCTTGTGGGCGCTGGCGCCCAGCCGTTTGATGAGGCGCGCCTCGGTCTCGCCGTTCTCCAAGGTCTCGAAGCGCACCAGCAACCGGTCGCCCAGGCCCGGCGCGCCGCCGGCCTTCTCCGCGCGGTCGGGCGCGAGTCGCACCAGCGGTGCGTCCTCGCCTTTGGTCAGCCGCACAAGGAGGTCGCCGTCCTCGTCACGCTCGGCCACGTCGGCCACGCCCACCGGGGGCAGGGTCCCGGCTTCGGCCACGCCCTTGCGGCCGCGCTTGCCCAGCGCGCCCTCCGCATTCAACGACTTCAGCATGTCCCGTAGGGCCTTGCGGTCGGCGCCCTTCAGCCCGAAGGCCTTTGCGATCTCGCCGGTGTCGGTCTCCCGCGCCTCGCGGATGAACTTTAGCAGGGTCTCGCGGTCGGGCAGGCCCTGGGCGGGCTTGGTCTTGAAGCGGGACGCCTTGGGCGCGCGGAGTCTGGCCATGTCCCCCTATAGCCCGGAATCGGCGGCCGCGTCCGTTGCACGATTGTATCCCGCGCGTCTCGAAGCCTTCAGCCGGCCGCCGCCCACGTAACCGGCCGGCCCACAAAGCGACAGCTTGGC
>CAMFIW010000518.1 GCA_945952355.1 uncultured Phenylobacterium sp.
GGTCGAGGCGGTGCAGACCTGCGACGCGCTGGTGCCGACGATCACCGACAAGATCGACGCCGATCTCATTTCCAAGGCCGGCGAGCGGCTGAAGCTGATCGCCAACTTCGGGGCCGGCGTCGATCACATCGACGTGGCCGCCGCCAACGCCAAGGGGATCATCGTCACCAACACGCCCGGCGTCCTGACCGAGGACACCGCCGACCTGACGCTGGCCCTGATGCTGGCGGTGAGCCGCCGGATCGTGGAGGGCGCCAACGTGGCGCAGGCCGGGGGCTTCACCGGCTGGGCGCCGACCTGGATGATGGGCCGCCGGCTGTCAGGCAAGCGGCTGGGGATCATCGGCATGGGCCGCATCGGACAAGCCGTGGCGCGCCGGGCCCGCGCCTTCGGCATGCAGATCCACTATCACAACCGCAAGCCGGTCAGCCCGCGGATCGCCGAGGAGCTGGAGGCGACCTACTGGGAAAGCCTCGACCAGATGCTGGCCCGGATGGACATCATCTCGGTCAACAGCCCGCACACCCCGGCGACCTATCACCTGCTGTCGGCCCGGCGGCTGAAGCTGATGCAGCCGCACGCGATCCTGGTGAACACCGCCCGCGGCGAGATCATCGACGAGAGCGCCCTGGCCGACATCCTGGCCAAGGGCGGCATCGCCGGCGCTGGGCTGGACGTGTTCGAGTTCGAGCCGGCGATCAATCCGAAGCTGCTGAAGCTGCCGAACGCCGTCCTCCTGCCGCACCTGGGCTCGGCGACCGTCGAGGCGCGCACCGAAATGGGCGAAAAGGTGATCATCAACATCAAGACGTGGATGGACGGGCACCGCCCGCCGGACCGCGTCCTGACCTCGATGTTGTAGGCGATCAGGTGGGGTTTGCGCCCCTTACTGACTAGCCGGTCAGCACCATCTTGAGCGCGCCGGCCTCGCGGGCGTCGAACAGGCGATAGGCCTCGGCCCCCTCGCTGAGCGGCATGCGGTGGCTGATGTAGCGCTCGGGCTTCAGCCGCCCGCCCTGGATCAGCGGCACGAGTTCCGGCCACCACTTCGGCACCGAGCAGGTGCCGATCCGGAAGGTCAGGTTCTTGATGAAGGCCACGCCCATCGGAAAGTCGAAGGCGCGGCTCTGATTGACCCCGATCACCGAGACCACGCCCATCTTGCCCACGCAGCGCATGGCGAGCTGGATTGTGGCGTCGGCGCCCACGGCCTCGACGGCGCAGTCGGCCATGCGGCCGGAGGTGGCCTCGGCGATCCGCTCGACGGCGTCGGACCCGAAGGCGGTCGCCCCCAGGCTCTCGGCGAGCGCGCGGCGCTCGGCCACCAGGTCGACGGCGAAGACCCGCGCCGCCCCGAGCACGAAGGCGCCCTCGACCGCCATCAGGCCGATCGGGCCGCAACCCACGACCACCACCGTCTTGCCGGGCCCGACCTCGGCGTTGCGCAGGCCGTACCAGGCGGTCGGCAGGTTGTCGGTGAGCAGCAGGGCCTGGTCGGCGGTGAGGCCCTCCGGGATCAGGGAGACGTTGAAGTCGGCGGCCGGCACGCGGATCGCCTCAGCCTGGCAGCCCTCCAGCCGGTGGGACAGGCCATAGCAGCCAGCGCCGCCGGTCAGGCAGAGGTTCACCTCGCCGGCCAGGCAGTTCACGCAACTGCCGCAGCCGACCGCGGCCGAGAGCATGACCTTGTCGCCAGGCTTCAGGCGGCGCACACCCGAGCCGACCTCGACCACCTCGCCCACCGCCTCGTGGCCGACGCAGAAACCGATGTCCGGCGAGAAGCCCTGGCCGTGATAGATATGCAGGTCCGAGCCACAGATGCCGCAGCGGTCCATGCGGACGATGGCGTCGAGCGGCGAGGCGGGCGTAGGGTCGGGGAAGCTCTCGTAGCGGATGTCCCGTTCGCCCTGATAGAGCAGCGCCTTCATGGCCTTCACCTCCCCGAGTTTCAGGTAGGGGACGCTCCTGACGTGGCGGCGGTCAAGCCGCGCCGCAGACCGGACATTCGGGGTCGGCGCCGATCTTCACCGTTCGGGTCTGGGCGGAGAGGGCGTCGTAGATCAAGAGGCGGCCGGTGAGCGGATCTCCGGCGCCGGTGAGATGCTTGATCGCCTCCAGCGCCATCATGGCGCCGACGACGCCGGCCAGGGCGCCGACCACGCCGACGGTCTGGCAGGTCTCGGCGTCGGGCGGGATCTCGGGGACCAGGCAACGGTAGCAGGGCTTGCCGGCGAAAACCCCGACCTGGCCGGTCCAGCGGCCGATGGCGCCGGAGACCAGGGGCACGCAGGCGCCGACGCAGGCGGCGTTGACCGCGAAGCGGGTGGCGAAGTCGTCGGTGCCGTCGAGCACGAGGTCGAAGCCGGTCACGAGTTCGTGAGCGTTGTCCGCCGTCACCGCGAGGGCGTGGCCGTCGACGTCGACGTTGCCATTGAGCGCCTTCAGCCGGTCGGCGGCGGCGTCGACCTTCAGGCGGCCGAGATCGTCCTCGGCGAAGATCACCTGGCGCTGCAGGTTCGAGCGATCCACCCGGTCCGGATCGGCGAGGACGAGCGTTCCGACCCCCGCCGCCGCCAGATAGAGCGAAGCGGGCGCGCCAAGGCCGCCGGCGCCGACGATCAGGACGCGGGCGGCCTTGAGCTTCTGCTGGCCCGGGCCGCCGACCTCGCGCAGCACCAGGTGGCGGGCGTAGCGCTCGACCTCTTCGTCGCTGAATTCCATCGCCTCGTCCTACTCAGCTTGACCTGCCGCCGCGCGCTGCTCACATCGGGCCCGATGTCACAGAACACGAATTTCCCCGCCAGCACGTTCCCAGATTGGCATGGCACCACGATCCTGGCGGTGCGCAAGGACGGCAAAACCGTCATCGCCGGCGACGGTCAGGTGTCGATGGGCCAGACCGTCGTCAAGGGCAACGCCCGCAAGGTGCGCCGCCTGGCCGGCGGCCGCGTCGTGGCGGGCTTCGCCGGAGCGACCGCCGACGCCTTCACCCTGATCGAGCGGCTGGAAGCCAAGCTGGAGCAGTATCCCGAGCAACTGGCCCGAGCCTGCGTGGACCTGGCCAAGGACTGGCGCACCGACCGCTACCTGCGCCGGCTGGAGGCCATGCTGCTGGTGGCCGACAAGGACGCGATCTTCACGGTGACCGGGGTTGGCGACGTGCTGGAGCCGGAGAGCGGGATCGCCGCCATCGGCTCGGGCGGCAACTACGCCCTGGCCGCGGCGCTGGCCCTGGCCGAGACCGAGCTGGACGCCGAGACCGTCGCCCGGCGCGCCATGGCGATCGC
>CAMFIW010000519.1 GCA_945952355.1 uncultured Phenylobacterium sp.
GGATGTGATAGTTGACGAACTTCTGGATGATCTCGCCGGCCATGCGGGTGGAGAGGACGAAGACGCCGTCGGCGAAGCGCGCGACGGGCACGGCGGCCCAGCGGACCCCTTGCCCCAGGCAGTCGCCGATCACGTCGGTGGCGTCGCGATCCGTGGCGATCAACGGTCCCTCGGGCGCGCAGACCAGGACCTGCTGGCCGGCGATGATCTGAACCAGCTCGCTCACGGGATCGCCCTCAGGAACGCGTGGATCACCCCGCCCTGGCCGGGCAGGACGTGATAGCCGTCGGCCACATAGTCGATGCGGGCCAGCGGGCAGTTGGCGGCCAGCCTGCGGCGCGTGCCGTCGGAATCGATCAGGACATCGCGGCCGCCGACCACGGCCAGCAACGGCACGGTCAGGCGGGCCAGAGCCTCGTCCGGGAAGATCGGAATCCGGATCGGCCGCGGCCGGGTCGAGGTGCTGATCAGGCGAATGAAGTCGACCAGGGGGCGGGCGACCGCCGGGACCTCGCCGCGCATGGGACCATAGACCAGTTCGCCGAGCTTGCGCCGGCCATAGGGGCCGAGCAGCAGCAGGGGCGCGGCCTTGAGCAGCAGGTTCTTCTGGGCGCCGACGCCGGCCGGGCACAGCAGGGCCAGGCCCCTCACCCGCTCGGGCCGGCGGGTCGCGTAGTCCAGGGCGAGCCAGCCGCCGAGCGAGACGCCGACCACGACCGGCCGCTCGACGCCGAGGGCGGCGAACAGCTCGTCGAGCCACAGGACATAGGCGTCGGTCCCCAGCGGCGGGCGGACCGGCGCGCTGAAGCCGGCGTCGCCCGGCACGTCGACCAGATAGACCCGGAAGTCCTGGGCCCAGGCCAGGCTGTCGAACATCCAGGCGCTGGAATTGCCCTGGGCGCCGTGGAAGGCGACCAGGGGCGGCGCGTCCTTGCGCCCGGAGGCGATGACGAAGGTCTCGCCCGCCCGCGTCGGGATGCGGAGTTCCTCATGGGCGACCGGCCAGGCGTCGAGCAGGGCGCGATAGGCCGTGCGGACCTGGGCCTCAGCCTGCGGCGTCCGGTAGATGGCGTCGGTCATCGGTAGGCGTCCGACCAGACCGGGATCAGCTTCAGCAGGTCTCCGACCACGGCAGGGTCGCCCAGCAGGACGAACTTCATCCGCTGGCGGGCCGGATCGTACATGGTCTCGGCGCGCAGCGGCGGATCGGCGGCCTTGCGGCCGTTGAGCACGCCCAGCAGGGCGTTGGCGAGCCGGATCGAAGCGTCGAGGCCCACGCCCTCCATCTCCAGGATCGCCGAGACCTCCAGATGGCGCGCGGGGGTCGCCGCCGACGGCAGGCCGGTCAGGGCGTCGAGGTCGCCGCGGGTGATCCGGTACTGCTTGCCGATGCGCACGGCCTTCAGGCGGCCATCGCGGATATAGGCGCGCACGGTGCGCTCCTGCAGGCCGAGACGCTCGGCCACCTGTTCGACGGAATAGAGCTCTTGGGACATGAACGATGCGCCGCTTTGCGTATGTTTATGTACGTATATGACAAACCCGAAGGAGTCGATAGGGTCGTTTTCGTCACAGGCTTCGCGCGGCGGGCGGCGGCGGCTAAGACAGCGCATGGCCGTGGTCGACATCACCGAACTGCCCCCGCTCCTGCCCCGCTACGGCGCGCTGTTCGGGCTGGACCTGGGCGAGAAGACCATCGGCGTGGCGGTGTCCGATCCGACGCGGACGGTGGCGACGCCGCTGGAGACCCTGAAGAAGGGCAAGTTCACCGACGACGCCAATGCGCTGTTCAAGCTGATGGACGAGCGCGAGGCAGCTGGGATCGTGATCGGCCTGCCGGTGAACATGGACGGGACCGAGGGGCCACGCTGCCAGTCGAGCCGTGCGTTCGGGCGAAACCTGTTGCGGCTACGGCCCGACCTTGTGATCACCTTCTGGGACGAACGCATGTCGAGCATGGCGGTGAACCGCGTGCTGATCGACGAGATGGACGCGACCCGCGCGCGGCGCGCGGGCCTGGTGGACCAGATGGCGGCCGGCTGGATCCTGCAGGGCGCGCTGGATCGGTTGAGGGGACTGGCGGAGGGCTAGGGCCGACGCGCGAGGCCCCCTTGCCATCGCCCCGCTTGCGGGGAGAGGGTTGGGGTGAGGGGCTTCGGCGCGCAGCGGCGAAGGACGCCGAAAGGCGTCGGCTGACAGGCTCTGAGTGTCCCCCTCACCCTACCCTCTCCCCCTCGAGGGGGAGAGGGCGACCGATCACGCATCGCTGTCACCGTTTACCCCGCCGCCACTCCGAACCCGCGCAGGCGCTCGATGACCGCGTCGAGGAATGCGCGGGTCTTGGTGGCCAGGTGTCGGGACGAGGGCATCAGGGCGTAGACCGGCGCGGGCGGGCTGCGCCAGGCCGGTAGGACCTGCTCCAGGCGGCCGAGGTGCAGGTCGCAGATCACATCCACATGCGACTTGAAGCCGACGCCGCGACCGTCGAGCGCCCAGTCGTGGACCACGTCGCCATTGTCGGCGCGCAGGCGCGGACTCGCCGGGACCTCCCTTGTCGCGCCATCAGGGCCGACGAGGCGCCAGGGGTCGGTGTCGTCGCCGTAGCGCAGCAGGTCGTGGCCGGCGAGATCACCGGGCTCCGTCGGTCGGCCGCGGCGGTTTAGATAGGCCGGCGAGGCCACGAGGATGCGGTGATTGTCGACCAGCTTGCGCATCACGGCCTGCGAGTCCCGAGGCGCGCCGATGCGGATGGCGAGGTCGATACGGGTCTCGACGAGATCGACCAGCCGGTCGTCGAGTCGCAACTCGACATCCAAAGCCGGATGACGGGCCACGAGGTCGGCGGCCACCGGGGCCAGGTGGATGCGGCCAAAGGAGATCGGCGCGGCGACGCGCAGCACGCCCTGGGGCGCCTCGGCCCCGCTGGCCAGGCGGGCCTGGGCGACGGCGATCTCGTCCAGCACGCGCTCGACATGCGGCAGCAGGGCGGCTCCCTCCTCCGTCGGAGACAACCGCCGCGTGGTGCGATGGACCAGGCGCTGGCCGGTCTTCCGCTCCAGGCTCGCCAGCCGCTTGCTGACCACCGCCAGGCCGACGCCCAGGTCGCGGGCCGCGGCCGACAGGCTGCCAAGGGTGAGGATGCGGTGGAAGGTGCGGAGCTCGTTGAGGTCGCCCAGGGCATTCTCAACCAACATGCGATTATTCCTATCTTGCTGAGCTGATTATCTCCCATTCCTGTCTCTTATACACATCTCCGAGCCCACGAGACTAGGCATGATCTC
>CAMFIW010000520.1 GCA_945952355.1 uncultured Phenylobacterium sp.
GGTTGGTGACGCCCTGTTTGGAGCCGGTGTTGATGATCGCCGCCGGCGCACCTTGGGCCAGCAAGGCCGGCGTGAAGGCGTGGACGGCGTGGACTACGCCCCACAGGTTCACCTCCATCACCCTGCGCCAGCGTTCGAGGCTGTCATAGGCGCCGCCGCCTGCCCCGATTCCGGCATTGTTCATCAGCACGCCCACCTCGCCGAAGCGTGCAAAGACGGCATCACGCAGGGCTTCGACCTCGACCATGCGGGAAACATCCGTCGGATGTGCGAACACCTGGTCAGACGCTCCCGCACGCGCGACGACCTCCGCCGCCGCGTCCAGCGCATCTCCCGGCAGATCCGCGAGACAGACTCTCATGCCGAGGCCGGCGAAGGCCTTCGCCGCGGCGAGGCCGATACCGCTAGCGGCGCCAGCCACCACGGCCACGCGGCCGGCGGCGAGAGCGGGATGAGTCATGAGAAGCCTCCTTGTCGTGGCCCCTCAGTACCGCCCCTACCCCGCCTTGGCGAAATAGATCTCCGCCGGACCGGGGAAACGCCGCTGGCGCACGTCGTCGGCGTAGTTCGCCACGGCGCGGCTGATCTCGCCACGCAGGTCGCCGTAGCGGCGCACGAACTTCGGCGTCCAGTCGAACAGGCCCAGCATGTCGTCGGTGACCAGGATCTGGCCGTCGCAGCCCGCCGAGGCGCCGATCCCGATCGTCGGGACATCGATCGCCTGGGTGATCTCGCGGGCCAGTCCCTCGGCCACGCCCTCGACCACGACGGCGAAAGCCCCGGCCTCGGCGGTCGCCTTGGCGTCGGCCAGGATCGCCTCGCGCTCGTCGCGGGCCTTGCCCTTGGCCTTGAAGGCGCCGTCGACCAGCACCGCCTGCGGACGCAAGCCGACATGCCCCATCACCGGAATCCCGCGCTTGATCAGGTAGTCGACCGTGTGGACCACGGTCGCGCCCGCTTCGACCTTCACCGCCTGGGCGCCGGTCTCCTTCATCAACCGCGCAGCGTTGGCGTAGGCGATCTCCGGAGCCCCCTCGTACGAGCCGAACGGCATATCGATCACGACCATGGCCTTCTTTGCGGTGCGCATCACCGCCTGGCCGTGGAGGATCATCATTTCGAGTGTCACGCCGACGGTGTTGGGCAGGCCGTGAACGACCATGCCGACGCTGTCGCCGACCAACATGAGGTCGCAATGGTCGTCCAGCAGCTCGGCCATCGGCGCGGTGTAGGCCGTGAGGCAGACGATCGGAACGCCGCCCTTGCGCGCGGCGATATCGGGCGCCGTCAGCCGGCGCACCGTCTCCTGACGTTGGGACGACATCGAACTAGATCTCCTCGATCACCTTGGTCAGGACGAACCCCATGGCGATCACCGCCAGGCCGCTCGCCACCCAGACCACCATCCAGTCGGACTGCACGATGGAGAGCAGGTCGAAACCGGGTTTCACCTGGGCGATACTCGTCTGGATCAGTTTGGTCGAGCCCTGGGACGCATCTTCGACCCGGTGGACGAAGTTCGACATGATCAATTGGCTCGCGCCGACGATGCCGCCGGCCACGCCGGCCGTGCCGATCAGCCAGCTTCGCATGTTCCAGCCGCGCGCCAGCCGCCCCTCGATCCGCGAGGCGAACGCCTCTGCGTCGGGAAACGAGGGCGCTTCCGCGAAAAGTCTTTCGAGCCCCCGCTCGAAATCGAGCTCAGCCATTGGCCCTGCTCCCCTCAAGAGACGCGCCGCCGGGCGGCGCCAGTCGCGTTCTGAGCTTTTCCAGACCACGTTTGACATGGGATTTGACCGTTCCAAGAGGCAGGTTCAAGGCCTCCGCCGCCTCACCGTGCGACAGCCCGGCGCCGTAGCACATGGACACGCACAGGCGCTCCGCCGCGCCGAGGGTCTTGAGCGCCTCGTCCAGATCGATGCGTCCGGCCGCGTCGGCGTGAACCGGCGACCCCGGCTCGCCTTCCTCCGCCTCGAGCGCCAGGGCCGCGAGCCGCTTCTCGCGCTGCAGCCGGCGCAGGTACTGGCGCGCCGCGATCTTCTTCACCCATCCGGCGAAGGCGCCCTCGCCCCGGTACTCCGCGATACCCTCGAAGGCCGCCAGGAACGCGTCCTGGGCGACGTCGTCGGCCTCGGCGCCTTGCGCGCCCATTCGGCGCAGGAGCCCCCGGACCCCCGAACCATGGCGACGGACGAGCTCGCCGAAGCTGCTCCTGTCTCCCGCAGCGGCCAGGGTCGCGAGCTCCACGTCGTGGAGACTGGCCAGCCTGGTTTGTTGAGAGCCCGACATTGGGCTTGCTCCCCTCTGACGGGCTACTGGTCGCGGCCGCGACCCAGGAACGAGATCAGGATGAAGGCCAGGCCGATGAAACCCGGGAAACAGGCCAGGCCCAGCATCGGGAAGGTCATTTCGGGTTCATCGAAGTTCAAGGCGAGGCCAAGTCCCGCCAGTCCGACGGCGACGCCAACCCAGATGATGCCGGTACGCAGGTCGCGATAGGGCGAGGGCTTGGGGCGGATTTTCACGTCCGAAGTCATGGCCTCCACCACCTCGGTCGGCAGCGGCTGCCCCTTCTCGATGGCCGCGCGCAGCGTTTCCTGCAGCTTCTGCCGCTCCTGGCTGCGCAGATAGCTGGGCACGATGAACAGGGATGCGATCGAACCGAAAATGATCAGGATGATCAGCACGGGTTCCACGGGGTTCTCCTTCTCTCCGATGGCGGGCGCGTTCACCCGTCTATGCAGGGAAAGAGGCGCCGCGCTCAGCCTACAGATGCAGGCCCGGCCATGAAATCTTCGTCATGATCCCGGCGTGAGGAAGCGCGCCCGCGCCATGACCGCCACCGACGCCGCCACGGCGAGGCAGACGAGGCCGGGGCCAAGCTCGCGCGCCACGACCGACATGGTTGGCGAGAGCGCCGGCCAAAGGACGCAGATCATCGCCACCGCGACGGCGGTCAGCGTGCCCAGCGCCATCACGTCCCCCAGGAACTCGCGCCGGGCCACCGCAGCCAGAACCTCGGCCTGGAAGCCGGGGTCACGCCTCGGAGGCAGGTCGGCCGCGAACAGGGAGGCGAGGCGTTCGTCAGGGCTCTTCATCGGAAACTCCCAGCGCCTGCAAAAGCCGGGCGCGGCCACGGGCGACGTGCGACTTGACCGTACCCAGCGGCAATTTCAGGGCGTCGGCCGCTTCGGCGTGGCTGAACTCGCCGGCCAAGCAGAGGGCCACGCAGGCCCGCTGCTCCAGCGGCAGGTCGCCCATGGCCCGTTCCAGGG
>CAMFIW010000521.1 GCA_945952355.1 uncultured Phenylobacterium sp.
GCATAGCCCACCGAGTTGGCCTGCGACACCCCGCGATAGATCCGCTGGGAGAAGATCGCGCCGACTCGCGCGGCGGCGGCCACGCCGCCTGCGCCCGACTTCGATCCTCCGCGGGCGGGAGTGAGGTTGGTTTCCGACGCCAGGGCGCCCAGGAGCAGCTTGACGGGCGAAGGCGGACGGGTCGCGATCTGTATCCGCTCGCCCTGGCTGCGTTCGCCGCTGATGACGATGTCGCCGATGAAGTCGTCCCAAACCCGCGTGAAGTCCTTCAGGTAGGCGACCAGAATCTCGTCCTTGATCCGGCCGATATCGCCGAGGCTCGGCGGGCCGGCCGGGGCGGCGGTCTCGTTGGTGACCCAGGTCTCGTTGGCCGAAACGGCGGCGGCTTTCGTGATCGCCGGCAGGACCCGCCCGTAGAACTCCTGGCGACGGAACAGGCCCGGCACCCCGAGGCTGAGCGACTTGCCCGAGCGCCGGGCGAAGAGGCCCGACGCGCCGACGGAGGGGATATCGGCGAGATTGAACGCCGGCAGGTCCTCCAGCGCCGGGTCCGACAGCATGCGCGCATAGGCGCGCTCGCCGGCGCTCAGGCTCTTCACCCGCTCGCGGGCCGAGGCGACGAGATCGCGGTCCAGAGCCGGCGGGCGGATCGGCGAGGCGAGAAGGGACTGCAGATGGGCCGACAGCGCCGCGCGGGTGCCGTCGTCGGCCCCGCTGGCGTAGTGGTTCGCCCAGTCGTTGGCGAACCATGTCGCGATCTGGGACCGTTCGAGCGGCGCTCCCGGCGCGCGCGCCAGCATGAGGTAGACCCTAAGCTCGTTGTAGATCGCCGGCCTGTTGTCGCCGCCGCCCTGCGCGTCCTCGCCGGAGGGGCTCTGCAGGTCGGCCCGGAGGCGGTCTTCGAGGCTGAGCAGCAGTCGCGGCAGCAGCTGCTGGTTCAGGAGGTTGGCGTAGCTGGCGTCCACCTGCACCTCCATGGCGTGGCGGCGCCCCAGGCCGAGGGCGAAGCGCGGTGGACGCAACGACTTGGGAGCCGTCGAGGCGAAGGGCAGGTTGCGCGCCTTGTCGAGCACCGGCAGGACGGTGGCGACGTCACTGTCGCTCACGTCTCCCGCCGGCAGGTTCGCCACGTCGGCGCGCAAGGCGCCGGCGCGGTCCCGCAGCTCGTGGATCAGGCCGGCCGTGCGCAGGTAGCTGAAGGTCCAGCCGATCGTGAGCAGCACGAGCAGGCCCGCGGCCGCGCCGATGGCGCCATTGCGAATCCAGGCGCGCCGACGCTCGATGCGCGGATCGTGGCCGGTAAGGGCGCCCTCGAGGAAGATCACCTTGTGCAGCAGATCGCGCAGGAAATAGGAGCGCCCCGCGCCCGCCCCCGACGCAAGTTGCGCCGGCGTGAATCCGAACCGCGCCGAGATGGCCCCCATCAGCCGGTCGATCGGACGGCCGAGCTGGGCCGCGCTGGTGAGATAGACGCCACGGATCAGAGGCGTCGGTTCGAACTTGGTTTCGCGCGAGATGAGCTGGATCAGTCGCGCCAAGGGCTCTTTCAGGCCGAGCACCTGCTGCGGGAAGCCAAAGGCGAGCGCGCGCCGCTGGACATCGCGCTCGGCCTGGACGCGGGACAGCAGCCGCGCATTCAGCCGCTCGATCAGGCCGTCATAGGCGTCCGGGAAAGCCGTGGCCGCCTGACCTTTGCGCGACTGCTCGATGTCGAAGGTGTGTCCCCAAACCTGATCGCGCTCGGACTGACCGAAGTCGTCGAAGAACTCCGAGAAGCCCGCCAGGAGGTCCATCTTGGTGATCAGGATATAGACCGGCGCCTGTATGCCGAGACGTTCCGAAACCTCGTTCAAGCGGGTGCGGATCGCGCGGCCGTGGGCGGCCAGCTCGCGCTCGTCGAGGCCGATCAGATCCTGGGCGGACAGGACGACCAGCAGGCCGGTGAGAGGCTGGCGCGGACGGTACTTCGCCAGAATGTCGAGAAAGCCTTGCCATGCCTTGGAGTCGGTCGGTCCCGCCCCTTCCTGGAGCGTGTAGCGACCGGCCGTGTCGATCAGGACCGCCTGGTCGGTGAACCACCATTCGCAGTTGCGCGTGCCGCCGACCCCACGGACGGGGTCCTCGCTGGCCTGGGCGGCGGGAAAGGCCAGGCCGGCATTGTGCAGGGCGGTCGTCTTGCCGGCGCCGGGCGGACCGATCATCAGGTACCACGGCAGTTCGTAGACATATTCCCGGCGCGGCCCGAGACGCGCCTCGCGCATGGTCTCGAGCGCGCCGCGCGCGCGCGTCCATCGCGGCGATGTCGTCCTGGGAATAGTCGTCCGGGTCGGCCTCGGCCGGCGGCGCCGCGGCCAGTTCCTGCATCATCCTGGCGTTTTCGCGCCCGCGGAGGATCTCGCGGACCGCGTAATAGCCGGCGACCGACGCGGCGATCAGCAGGATCACCAGCAGTCGCGGCCACATCGATTCCAGGGGCCGCCAGCGCGCTATGCCGATCAGGGGGCCGACGAACCAGACCAGGAGGGCGAGAATGACCGTGGCGCTGACCGCCACCACCCAATGGGGGATCCGAATGCGCCCCAGGCGCTGCAGGAAACTGGAGATCCGGCCCATCACGACGCGCTTCCCGGAGTTTGAGCGTAGGACTTGGGAATGGTGACCTCGACACGGCGGTTTTCGCGACGTCCCGGCTCACCGGCGTTGTCGGCCACCGGCTGGCTTTCGCCGTACCCCGTGGCGCGCAGGCGCCCCGGATCGACCCCGCGGGCGGACAACAGCGCCGCGACGTTGTGGGCGCGCGCTTCCGACAGTTCCTGGTTCGACGCGAACTGCAGGGATCGGATGCGCTGGTTGTCCGTGTGTCCGCTGACCGGCACCGGGCCCACGGTCAGGGCGATGGCCTGGGCGACGCGGGCCATGGTCTCGCCGTAGGCCGGATCCAGGTTCGCCGAACCCGAGGCGAACAGCCCCTTGTCCTTCAGCCGCACCTGGACCGCGTCGGGACCGTCGGTGACGGCGACCCGTCCGGCGTCGATGTCGGGCTTCAGGATGTCCAGAATGGTCAGGTAGAGGCGGCTGTCGCTCGCGGGCGCCGGCGCGGTCCTGTTCAGACGCGCGGGCTGGGCGTGATAGAGCCCTGACAGGGGCGACAGGGCGCGGTCGCCGGCCGGCGTCAGGGAGACCAGGGAGGCGCTGAAGATCAGCACGGACTCCAGGGCGTGACCGGCCAGGAACATCCACAGGTGAATGGCGCGGGCGACGGGC
>CAMFIW010000522.1 GCA_945952355.1 uncultured Phenylobacterium sp.
CGGTAGAACAGCTCCTTCGCCGCCTCGTCGATGTCGCCCATGGTCCGCTCGAAGCGGCCCAGCGGGTCGTTCGTGCCTTCCGGGTGCGGGTAGTCGCTGGAGAACATGAACAGGTCCGCGCCGCCGTCCTTGATCATCCGGCCCACGTCCTCGCCGGGGAACGGCGTGAACTTCACGGCGCGGCGGATGTATTCCGACGGCTTCATCGACATGGCCTTCAGGTAGGGGTCGGTGCGGCCGAAGCTCTTGAAGCCCAGGTCGAGCTCGCGGAGGAATTCCGGCGCCCAGCCGGCGCCCGCCTCGATCACCCCGCCCTTCAGGCGCGGGAAGCGCTCGAAGACCCCGTCATAGACCATGGCCGTCAGGAAGATCTGGGGCGCATAGGCCAGCATCACATAGTCGGCGAAGCGCAGGTTCTCGCCGCCGCCATGCAGGTCGGGCGCGCGCTCGCGGCCATTGTTCTGGAAGGCCTTGGGCTGGGTCTGGGTGCCCGGCCCGATGTGCAGTACGAACGGCTTGCCAGCTTCCTGCAGCATCGACCAGATCGGGTCGTAGTCCGGGTGTCCCGGCGACTTGTCACCCGCGGGGCCGGCCGAGACCCAGACGGCCCCCGCCCCCGCCTTCAGCGCCACCTCGGTTTCCTCCACCGCGCGCGCGGCGTCGTCGAGCGGCACATAGGCGACGCCCAGCAGGCGCGGATCGCTGCCGCAGAACGCGGCCATGGCGAGGTTGTGCGCGCGGGCTCCGGCATAGAGCGCCTCGGGCGTCTTGGCCGACAGCGCCGGCCTCAGGGACGAGGTCGCGAAGACCAGCTGGCTGGAGAAGCCGAACATGTCGAGCACCCGCTTGCGCTCGTCGGTGTCGAAGGCGCCCGCCGCCACCCAGCCCTTGGGGCCGGCGATAGGGTTCTCGAACGCCTTTTCGGTCGCGGCCGCGTCGGTCTTGCGCGCCTTGGCGGCGTCCAGCAGGTCGTCGATCCGGTTGCGCTCACGCCCGTAGAGCGGCTTCAGCGCCCCGCGCACCGCCTCCTCGATGAAGGGCTCGAGCCATTCGCGCGTCTCCATGACGTGGCTGTCGGCGTCGTGGATGACGCGTCCGCTGGCGTAGGTCATCGATCGTTCCTCCCTTGATCTGACCATCACACCAATAACGGCGCCGCCACGATCAGGCAATCGCCTTGAACGCGATGCGCGGGCTTGATGTCGGACGGCCGCTTCCGCCAGGGTGGGCGCAATGACGAAGGTGAAGGAAACGCGATGACCCGTCCCGAAACGCTCGGCTTCTCCAGCGAGCGGCTGAAGAAGATCGACCAGTTCCTCAGCGCGAAATACATCGAGCCGGGAAGGATCCCGTGCGCCCAGGTCCAGGTCATGCGCAAGGGCGAGCTGGTCCATGAGACCCTGCTGGGCCACGCCGATGTCGCCCGCGGCCGCAAGCTCGCCCGCGACGACGTCTTCCGCATCTATTCCATGACCAAGCCGATCACCTCGGTGGCCTTCATGATGCTGGTCGAGGAAGGCCTGGTCGCCCTGGACGACCCGGTGGCGCGCTTCATTCCCGAGTGGAAGGATCTCGGCGTCTATTCGGCGGGCCTCGGCCCCTTCCTGACCACGCCGTGTGCGCGGCCGATGCAGATGGTCGACCTGCTGCGTCACACCTCGGGCCTGACCTACGGTTTCCAGACGCGGTCCAATGTCGACGCCGCCTATCGCAAGCTGAAGGTCGCCGACCCGACTGGCCCGGACATGGACGGCTTCGTCGCCGAACTCGCCAAGCTGCCGCTGGAGTTCTCGCCGGGCGAGGCCTGGAACTACTCGATCTCCACCGACGTGCTGGGCGTGCTGGTCCAACGCATCTCCGGCAAGCCGTTCGAGGTCTTCCTGGCGGAACGCATCTTCGGGCCGCTGGGCATGACCGAGACCGGCTTCACGGTCCGTGACGACCAGAAGAGCCGCCTGACCGCCTGCTACAACGCCAAGCCCGGCGGCGGCATGGAGCTGCAGGACGATCCGGAAAAGAGCACCTATTTCACCACGCCGAACTTCCACTCCGGCGGCGGCGGCCTAGTTTCCACGGCCGACGACTACATGAAGTTCTGCCGCATGCTGTCGAACGGCGGAGAGCTGAACGGTCAGCGCCTGCTGGCGCCCAAGACCCTGAAGCTCATGGCCTCGAACCACCTCCCCGGCGGCCAGGACCTGACCGAGCTGTCGCGCTCGCTGTTCTCCGAGGCGACCAACGCCGGCGTCGGGTTCGGCCTCGGCTTCGCGGTCACCTTCGATCCGGTGAAGGCCCTGCTGACCTCCAGCCCCGGCGAGTTCTACTGGGGCGGCGCCGCCTCGACGGCGTTCTGGATCGATCCGGTGGAGGACATGGCCGTGGTCTTCATGACCCAGCTCCTGCCCTCCTCCACCTATCCTATTCGGCGGGAACTTCGGACCCTGGTCTATTCGGCCCTGACCGAGCCGAACCCGTAAGGGTGTCGCGGGCGGCCTTGGCGGCGACCTCGGCCGCCTCGGTCTCCTCGACCCCGCCCGGCGCTCCGTGGCCGGTGTCGGGCGCGTCGCCGTGCGGAATTGTGTCGAGCATCCGCGCCTTGCGCCACGGCCCCCAGCGGAACCAGGCCCCGGCCATGACCAGCGACGCCATCGAGCCCAGGGGGAAGCTCCACCAGATCGCGTCGGCGCCGAGCGTCGGCTGCAGGCTCATCGCGAAGGGGATGCGGATCACCCACAGCGAGATCACCATGGCGATCAGCGGCGGCGTCACAGAGCCCGTGGCGCGCACGATGCCCGACAGGATGAAGCTCATGCCGAACGGGATGAAGCCCCACAGCACGAAGCTGTTGATGTGGATCGCGATCGGAATCGACGGGCTGCCGGCGGGCAGGAACAGCCGCAGCACGATCGGCTCGATCAGGTAGATGATGGCGATCGGCCCCGCGCTCAGCAGGGCGGCGTAGACCACCCCGATGCCGGCCACCTTGTCCACGCGGTCCATCTTGCCGGCGCCGACGTTCTGGGCGGCCATGGAAGAGCAGGCCATGCCGAGCGCCATGGCCGGCATCTGCACATAGGTCCAGAGCTGGATCGCCGCGCCGTAAGCGGCGGCCGTCTCGGTGCCGTAGCTGTTCACGAACCGGGTCATGATCACCGAGGCGCCGGAGATGACGAACATCTGCAGGCCCATTGGCAGGCCCTTGGTCACCAGGGTCTTCATGATCCCGAGG
>CAMFIW010000523.1 GCA_945952355.1 uncultured Phenylobacterium sp.
GTCGGCCTGGCAACCTTGGACCATGTTTGAGCCCCGCCCAGTAGGCGTAAAGCTCTTCATGGGCCCTGGCCGCCGCCGCAGAAGCCCCGATCTGCGCCGCCATATTCAGATTCCTTAACAACCCCTTGGAATCACAACGAATCACTTATCGACTGATCCGGGAATCGGCGGCAAGCGGAAATGCAGGGCCGCCACCACATTCCTGAGGAACAACGATCCTCAAAGCAAAACGCCCGCCGAAGGCGGGCGTTCCGAAACGACTTGCAGTCAGGGACGAGCTTACTTCGAGCCGCGCTTGCGGGGGGCTTGGCGGCCGCCTTGGCCGAGACCCATCTGCTTGGCCAGGTCCGAACGCGCCTTCGCGTAGTTCGGAGCGACCATCGGATAGTCCTTCGGAAGGTTCCACTTCGCCCGGTATTCCTCAGGGCTCATGTTGTACTTGGTACGCAGGTGGCGCTTCAGCGACTTGAACTTGCGACCATCTTCCAGGCAGACCAGATGATCCGGCGTGATCGAGCGGCGCACAGGAACAGCTGGCTCCTTCGGCGCGGCTTCGGGGGCCTCGGCGCCCGTCGAGATGCCGGACAGCGCGCGATGAACGCTTTGGATCAGGCTCGGCAGATCGGTCGCAGCGACCGAGTTGTTGCCCACATAGGCGGAGACGATGTCCGCCGTCATCTCGATGACTTCCGATTTCTCGTCCATGATACTCGTTCCGTGGGTGCCAATGCACCAATTTGGGGGATGACTGATTCACGACATCAGTGGAGGCGTCATTATACGGCTCTTAGTCAAAGCACAAGTTGTGAATGAAAGACTCGTGTTTCGCCGAACGCGTTCTTTTCCAAGATAAACTAATGTTTGCGGGGTCCGCAGCGTGTGCACCGCAATAGGCAACACGCGATTACATCCGCCATGACAAAATGTCGCAGGATGCTTCTTCCCTTATATATCAAGGCTTTTGGCAGTGCAGCACGGACATACTGTGCGTACGAATTCCCCGCGAAGTTGATTTCGCGGCCTTGCCACTCAGCGGGGAGGGCAATGAGTCGCCAAGATCAGCTTAGCGTCCGAATTCCTTCGAAAGCGCCAGCATCGCCGCGCGTTGAGGCACCGAGTATTCATCCATGGCGAAGTCATCGCCATCCCGGATGGCCCGCATGAGCGCTGGAGTCAGGGCCGAGGACAGCGACCAGTTCCAGTATCGCAGCACGGTCTGGGCGCGATCGACCGCGATCATGTCATAGGTGGTCAGCACGCGCTGCAGCGCGGGGCTCACCGAGCCGTCCGGCGCGGCCTCGGGCCGCCGCAGTCCGCGCCACAGGGCTCGCACGGCTTGGCGCGGCAAGCCGGTGGCCTTGCAGAGGATCGCCAGCGGTTCGCCGCCGGTATCTGTGAAGATCTTGGCTCCCGTCATCGGCTTCAGCCCCGAGAGGTAGGAGATCTCCTCGGCGACCTCACGCGACAGGCCGTCCTGGGCCGCGGCGATGGCGGCCTCCAGGCTGTCATAGGGGCTCTTGTCGATGGCCGCGCGGTTGCGCTGCCGGCGCTCGATGAACTGCAGCGCCTTGCGCGACAGGGGATCTTGCCAGCCCTCGGCGGCGGCCAGCGGAAAGACGTCGCCCGCTGCCTCCTGCAGCACTTCGCGCGAGACGGCGAACCTTTGCAGGATCGTGCGCCGCACGTCGGCGTCCGACCACCAGAACAGCACGTAGGCGTGGGCGGGCCGCAGTTCGGGGCGCCGCAAGAGGGCTGGAGCCAGGCGCTCGTCGCCCCGCGTCGCCGCCACCACGCCCTCGACCGCGGCGTTCGAAAACCGCGCCGTCTCGTTGCGCAGCAGGGTCTCGATCACCAGGATTTCGTCGAACTCGATCAGTTCTTCGACCAGGACTTCGGACACGCCGCGGCGCATGGCGATCAGGCGGCGATGTTCCAGGTCCGTCAGGCGCGCGCAGTCCAGCAGGTCGGAATCGGTCAGGGAGGCGCAATCGACCAGCAGCGGCTCGGCCACCTCGACGTGGTCGCGCAACAGCAGGCGCACAAGGCTCGCCGGCACCTCAGTCAGGCCGCACAGCCGGCGCGACACGCGAACGCGGTCCTCGCGGTTGGCTTCGCGGAGCATGTCCACCAGCAGGTCGGCGGTCATGGCGCGCTCGAACGCGTTGACCCGCGACGAGGGCAGGCACACGACATCGGCCAGCCGGCGCAGCAGGGCGGGGCGCGACTTGAAGGCGGGCGTTGGCTCTGGAACGGGAGAGGTCTGGCTCATGGCGGACTCCGCGAAGAGTCGACCACAACGCCGTTAACGAAACCCTCTCCCGGCCACGACCGCTATTTCGGGGACAGGTTGATCAATTCGTTCACGGCAAGCGGCGCCGGCATCGGGGCCAGGATGAATTGATCAACCTGTCCCCGAAATAGTCGATCGCTACCGGAAGCTCGGCCGGGTCCAGTGGTCCCAGATGTCCGGCAGGTCGCTGGACACCTTGTCCGGATAGTTGGCCGGCCGCTTTTCCAGGAACGAGACCACGCCTTCGCGGGCGTCGCCCATCTTGCCGCGGGCCTGGATGCCGCGGCTGTCGGCCATGTGGGCGTCCATCGGATGCGCCGCGCCGGCGTTCCGCCAGATCAGCTGGCGGGTCAGCGCCACCGAGACCGGCGCCGTGTTGTCGGCGATCTCGCGGGCCAGGGCCTTTGCGGCCGGCAGCAGATCCTCCGGCGCGTGCAGCGAGCGCACCAGGCCCTTGTCGTGCGCCTCCTGGGCGGGGAATACGCGGCCCGTATAGCACCACTCCAGCGCTGTCTGGACGCCCACCAGGCGCGGCAGGAACCAGGACGAGGCCGCCTCGGGGTTCAGGCCCCGCCGCGCGAACACCAGCCCGAACCGCGCCTCGGTCGAGGCCAGCCGGATGTCCATGGCCAGCTGCATGGTCACGCCCACGCCCACCGCTGGACCGTTCACCGCCGCGATCACCGGTTTCAGGCTGTCATAGATGCGCAGGGTCAGCAGACCGCCGCCGTCGCGCTGCACCCCGTCGCGGGTCCGCGCCTCGCGGTCCTCGCCGCCCCGCTGGTCGTAGTTGAAGGTCTCGCCGCCCGACGACAGGTCGGCCCCGGCGCAGAACCCGCGCCCCGCCCCCGTCACGATCACCGCCTTGACCTCGTCATTGGCGTCGGTGGCGTCGAACGCCGCGATCATGTCCTTCATCATCTGGGTGTTGAAGGC
>CAMFIW010000524.1 GCA_945952355.1 uncultured Phenylobacterium sp.
GCATCGACGCGGTGGACGACGAGGGCCGCGCGCGGGCGCTGCGCGAGGTGCGGCGGGTGCTGAGGCCCGGCGGGACCTTCGTGCTGAACAGCCACAATCTCGACTGCGCGGAAAACCACTGGGGCGAAATGCTGCGGGTGGAGTTCAGCGCCTCGCCCCTACGGACCCTGAAGTCGGTGGCCCGGATCGGCGTGCGGATGAAGAACTGGCTGTCCAGCGCCGGCCACCGCCGCCGCACCGAGCGCTATGTGATCAAGCAGGATCCGGGCAACCACTTCGCCTCGCCGCACTACTACTGCTCCGGCGCGGAAATGCGCCGCCAGCTGGCCGTGGCGGGGTTCGAGCTGGAAGCGGTGCTGGACATCGAGGGACGGCGCGTCGGCGAGGCGCCGCAACGCCATTCGCCCACCCTCTACTACATCGTCCGCCGGCCGCTGGATCGCTGAGCCGGTCTTTACTCCGCCTCCGGCGCGTCCTGTAATCGCCGCCAGCCTCGGCAGCAGGACAACGCCATGCGGACCACCCGTCGCCAGTTCGTGAGCCTTTCGGCCCTGGCCCTCGCCTTGCCGGGCGTCGCTTGGGCGGCCAAGCCGCAGAGACCCCTGCGCATTCTGATCCTCGGCGGGACCGGCTTCACCGGCCCGCACCAGGTGCGCTACGCCCTGTCGCGGGGCCATAGGGTGACCTTGTTCAATCGCGGCAAGCAGCCGCACGAATGGCCGGGCGAGGTCGAGGAACTGCTGGGCGACCGCAACACCGGCGACCTGAAGGCGCTGGCCGGGCGCGAGTGGGACGTCTGCATCGACAATCCGACGACCCTGCCGTTCTGGGTGCGCGACGCGGGCCAGGCGCTGAAGGGCAGGGTGAAGCAGTACGTCTTCATCTCGACCATCTCGGTCTATGCCGCCAACGACAAGCCCGCCGACGAGAGCGCCGCGCTGGAGGCCTATACGGGCAAGGACCCCATGGCTGAGACGCAGGACAGTCTGAAAGCCAGCAAGATGGCCCTCTACGGGCCCCTGAAAGCGCAGAGCGAGGCCGAGGCCAGGCGGCAGTTCGGATCGGCGGTGACCATCATCCGGCCGGGCCTGATCGTCGGTCCGGGCGACGAGACCGACCGCTTCACCTATTGGCCGGTGCGGCTCGCGCGGGGCGGGGAGGTGCTGGCGCCTGGCGACGGCCTCGATCCGGTGCAGTTCATCGACGCCCGCGACCTGGCGGAATGGACGATCCGCATGTGCGAGGCGCGCGCCTTCGGCGTCTTCAATGCGACGGGGCCGGCGAAGCCGATGACCATGCAGGCCATGCTGGGCGGGATCGCCCAGGGTGTCCACGCGGAGCCCAGGCTGACCTGGGCGCCGGCGAAGTTCCTGGAGGGCGCCAAGGTTTCGCCCTGGGGCGACATGCCCGTCTGGATTCCCGCCGAAGGCGAGACGGCCGGCTTCGCCCGGCGGGACATCCGCAAGGCGCTGGCCGCCGGCCTGACCTATCGCCCGCTGGCGGCGACCGCCGCCGATACGCTGACGTGGTTCAAGACCCTGCCGGCCGAGCGGCAGGAGAAACTGCGGTCGGGCCTGACCCCGGATCGCGAGGCGGCCCTGCTGGCGGCCCTAAAGTATCCGCCGGCAGCGCGAGGGTAAGGAGGCTGTGATGGGAGAACCCTGGTTCGGACCTAAGGCCTACGGCTACGGACTGTCTCCGCGAACCTGGGCGGGCTGGGCGCTGCTGGTCATCTTCATCCTGGTGATCACCGCCGTGCCGCTCGTTGCCCTGAAGCTGGGGACGCCACGCTGGATCGCGCTGGCGATCATCGGCGGCCTTTCGATGGCCTTCCTGTTCCTGGTCTGGCTGAAGAGCGACAGGCAGCCGTGGAAGTGGCGCTGGGGCGGTCGGTGAGCATTTCGGGCCGGCCTCGCCCGCGCGGCCTCCCGTACCGGAGGAATCCAGGGTCGCCACGTCGGAACCGGCGACGGTCGCCCGTCCTTGGGCAATAGCCCTGCCAACGCCCGGAGCCCGACCATGACCGCCACGATCACCGCCTTCGCCGCGTCGCCGGATCGCGGCCAGGGCCTGGCGCGCGACATGCGGGTGCGCTGGGCGTTCGAGGAGGTGAGCCAGCCCTATGACGTGCGCCTGGTGTCGTTCGCCGAGATGAAGGCGGCGGAACACCTGGCGCGTCACCCGTTCGGCCAGATCCCGACCTTCGAGGAGGGTGGCCTGACCCTGTTCGAGTCAGGCGGCATCATCCTGCATATCGCCGAGAGCCATCCCGGCCTGCTGCCAGACGACCCGGACGGCCGGGCGCGGGCGATCGCCTGGATGTTCGCCGCCGTCAACACCGTCGAGCCGCCGATCCTGGAACGCTCGATGGCGTGGCTGCTGGAGCGCGACAAGCCCTGGTACGAGGCGCGGCTGCCGATGCTGGACGCCAATGTGCGCAACCGGCTGGATCAGCTCTCGGCCCACCTGGGCGATGCGGAATGGCTGGACGGCGCCTTCAGCGCGGCCGACGTCATGATGGTGACGGTCCTGCGCCGCCTGGGCAGCTCCGGAATCCTACAGGACTATCCGACGCTCGCGGCCTACATCGCCCGCGGCGAAGCCCGACCGGCCTATCAGCGGGCCTTCGCGGCGCAACTGGAGGTCTTCAAGGCGGCCACGGGCGGCTGATGCGACGCTAGCCCAGATTCTCCGGGATGACGCGTTCGACAATCACGCAGTCGCGCCAGACGCCGTCCAGCTTTCCATGCTTCTCATGCACGCCGATCTCCTTGAAGCCTGACCATGCCATAAGACCGAGGCTGGCGTGGTTCTCCGGGAACACACGCGAAAGCAGCTTCCATAGGCCGGCGGCGCGCGCGGCCTCCACCAGGGCGCTCATGGCTTGCCGCCCGACTCCGCCGCCTCGCTGGTCGCGGCGGACATAGACTGAGAACTCCGCGATGCCAGCATAGCAGCGTCGGTCGGCGTAGGGATGGGCGACCGCGTAGCCGACGACTTCGCCGACGCCGTTCTCGACGCACACGAACACCTTCGCATGCTCGAACCAGGCCTCGATCTGCGCCACTTCGCGGGGCTCAGTCTCGAATGTGCCGACGCGATCTTCGATGCCTTGATTGTAGATGGCGGTGATCGCCGCAGCGTCTGCGCGACGGGCGGGTCTGGCGCTCAGGCTCATGCGATCGCCCTTGACAATTCGATAATTCCAAAAATATCGTAGGG
>CAMFIW010000525.1 GCA_945952355.1 uncultured Phenylobacterium sp.
GGCGACTGCGCCGAGCCCTGAAGAACGGGCGCGGTTCGAGCACCTCGACGCAAGGCTCAAGGCGTTCGACCGACGCTGGCCGCGACATCCGCCTCCGGGCTTGCCTGACCATTGGCAACCCGCCCTAGGTGGGGATGTCGCCGGCTAAGGCGCCCGGGCCTTCAATTCAAAGGCCAAGGCCCCGGCCCCACCGGCTTTCGACCGGAATTTGCAGGAAAGCACTCTCGTCGAAATCGGTCACGAACGCTCTGCGCCGGTCGTCGTAGCGCAGTCGCTCCCACACAATGGCGCGCCTTGGCGCGCCGCGCCATTTCGGTAACACCGACCGCACCAAGGCCTTCGTGGCCTGACCTGTATTTGGGTCAACCTCCAAGTTGTCCACCCGACCGAGCAGCGCGCCCTTGCGGTCCCAAACGGAAAGGTTGATGGCCCATTTTGCTGTGCGGCCAGTCAGGGCGCTATGGGCGAAGGGATCATTCGCGACGGCGTCGAATACAGCTTGTCTGCGCGGTGCGGCGACAACACTGATCTCTCCGTTGCGTTCGAGATGTGCGCTCGCCACGTCATGAGGATCGGTTGATCCCGCCAGCCGCAATGCCTGCTGGAGATCGCGGATCCCAATGCCATGCCGCTTCAGCTGGCGGTGATCGATCTTCCCGTTCTGGATAAGGCGCGCGGGCCGCCCTTTCACCCAATCCCCCAGGTCCGGCCACATCACCGCGCCGAACGAAAGCGCCGCATGGAGCCCTACGATGGCGAGTGTTGCAAAAATCGTGGGCCAGAAGGGCGCGCCCCCCGTGATCGTGCGGCTGAGATTCGAGCCGATGATGACCGCCAAGACGATATCCAGCGCCGCCCATTTCCCGAACGCGCGTTTGCCCGCGATCCTGACGAGGAGGAGGCCACAGCCGAACACGACAAGGGCGCGAAGACTGGTCTGCCACCACGACGCCGGTATCTGGTCTAGATCAGCGAGCCAGCCGGACGCACCGTTCACGGAGTCTCCGTGGCCTGCGCGTTTCGGCGCGCCGCCCTGTCGAGGGCTTGAATGGCCCGCCAGGCGCGCCGCAGTTGTCGCTGCGACGGGTATGCGCTCCCGGGGGTCATCAGCGCTTCCACGATGGCGCGACTCTTGTCGAAGGCGTCACGTTCAAGGTCGCTCAATCCTCCGAGCGAGGAAGGCCGCGCGAGGATCGTCGGCGAGCGGAACGGCCGCGCGTCTCGTCGCGCTCTGATACGGGGGGTCTCAGACATGTTGAGACTTCGCAGCGAGCGATAGGATCCGGTCCAGACGCGCCGCCCGGCGCGAGCTCAAGGTCCACGGTTCGGGCTCGGCGACATAGCGCTCCTCACGCCCAAGGGCGGCGCCAAGCACATGGGAGCGAATTCCCCAGAGCCTCAGCAGATCCGCCGCGAGCCGGCGCGCACCCCGGCGTCCGGCAGGCGGGCGGGCCAAGAGTGCGAGGGTGGGCGCGGACTGAGCCGCCAGTGCAAGCGCCATCGATGCTGTGGGCGCAGGCCCAACAACATCTATATCGTTCTCGAAACATTGTTCAAGAATAGACTGGGCGTCTCTGGGGTCATCGCAAACAAGCAATACGGTTTCATGATATTGATCAGCCATCAATCCTCCCTTCTGATGGCTGATCATACCACAAATTTTCATGATATTTCGACAACCGGGCCTAACAAATGCGTGAACCGCCGCCGTTTCCTCAGAACGGAAAGAACCTTGGAATGATGACTACACCGACTGCCCAGGTGAGCAAATTGAGGGGCACCCCGATCTTGACGAAGTCGAGGTAGGTATAGCGCCCCATCTGGTAGACGAGGACATTGGTCTGATAGCCAAACGGGGTCGCAAACGCCGCGCTTGCGGCCATCATGATTGCAACCAGGAACGGGCGCGGGCTTACGCCGAGGCTTTCCGCCAAGGCCACGGCTACGGGCGTCAAGAGCACCGCGACAGCCGCATTCGAAAGGATTTCCGTCAGGAATAGGGTGGCGCCGTAAAGCAGGGCCAGTGCAGTCAGCGGTCCCAAGGCCTTCACCGCTGAGATCAAGGCGTTGGTCGCCGAAGCGGCCAGGCCCGTGACCTCGAGGGACAGCCCGACAACGACCATCCCTGCGATGAGCAGGAGGATTTCCGGGCGCAGTCCGCGGTACGCCTCTTCAGCCGTGATGACCCGAAGCAGCACGAGCAGCACCGCGCCGGAGAACGCCGAAGCGGCGATCGGAGCCCATCCGAGCGCGGCGACGGTCACAACGCCGAGAAACACAAGCAGCGAGGCGACCGCCGGAATCGCCCGGAGAGGCGGGTTGGTCGGAACGAGGTCAGGATCGTCCCCCGCGGCGTCCCGCGCCCGGTGCGAGCCGATCTCGGCCGTTCCGGAGGCGGGCGCAGTTCCGAGCAGTCGCCCACCGAAAGCGAAAAGATAGAGGCCGCCGGCGATCGCCACGATCGCCGCGACAGGCGTGATCTCGAACATGCCGAACGCCGGCTGGCCAGCACTGCGCGCCATGTCATTGACGAGCAGGTTGGTCGAGGTCCCGATCAGGGTGCAGGCCCCGCCAAGGATGGTCACATAGGACAGCGGGATCAGGAACCGCTTGGGCGAGAGCGCCTGAGCCAAAGCGACGTCGCGCACGACCGGTGCGGCGAGGACCACGATAGGCGTGTTGTTCAAAAAGCCGGACAGAAGCCCGGAGATCAGGATTACGATCCACAATCCCAGCGATCCAAGCCTTGCGCAGAGCGCAATGGCACGCTGGATCAACCAACCTAGGAGACCGGACAACTCCATGGCGTAGGCGATCACGAACAGCGACGCCAAGGCGATGATCGCCGGGCTTGCAAACGCCGCTTGGACCTCGACTGGCCGAATTGTACCGGTTGCGAGCAGGATCGCAGCCCCGGCCAAGGCGACCACATCTGAACGCAGCTTGCCCCAAATGAGAGCGACCACGACGCCAAGAAGCACGGCAAGCGCGATGGATTGAGGTAGGGTCATGCAGAAGTCGTGTCTCCCGGAACTCGGATTCGGTCCGGACTTCTGGATGATCGCCGGCCGAGCAATCCTGGGAATTCGAACATCGGCTCGCAATCTGCTATCGCTTGACCATGGTCAACAATAGTCGCGCCCCGCAAGACCGCAAACTCGCCCTTGTCGGCCCCCTCGTGGCGCTGGTCATCGTCCTGGCGCTCGCGGCCGCAACCCTT
>CAMFIW010000526.1 GCA_945952355.1 uncultured Phenylobacterium sp.
GGCCTGCTTGACGCCGATCTGGCCGGCCGGGATCGGGCGCAAGGCGGTGCGCGCCACCTTGGCGTCGATGTCGCGGTCGACGATGTCATTGTAGGCGCAGCCCGCCGCGCGCATCAGGGCGGCGCCCAGGAAGACCTGCGCCATCAGGATCGGGTCGGGCCAATGGCCTTTCATGGCCGCGGCGAGCGCCAGGCCCTGCCAGCCCGGCAGCATCAGGAGCCAGATCCCGACCGGGCGGTCGAAGCGTCCGAGCTTCAGCCAGGGCCGCAGCGGCGGCGGCGCGAACCGGTCCACCCAGTTCTCGGGCGCGGCGTCGGGCAGGTGGGCGTCGGCGGCGGTCATGCAGGTCTTCTACCAGACCGTGGCTTTGACGCCGCAGTTCAAAATTCGCGTAACAAGGTCTGTTGACGCACAAATCGCCCCCGCCTAGCTTCCCCGCACCACGAACCGCGAGCGGAAAGGAGGGTCTTCAAGATGAGAATCATCGCCATGCCAGACCTCCGCCGCGTCGCACGACCGCGATTCTGATTCCGACGAATCCCCGGTGCGGCGCCTGAGTGGCTCCGCGACCCAGGCTTTCTCTCCGAAATCTCGCGATCCCGCTGGCGGCTCAAGCTCCGGCCCGCTTCTCCATCCCTTCCTGACGCCGCCGCGCGCCGATGCGCCGTCGTCGTCGCCTCCGACTCTCAAACGGTTCCAATGTCCGATCTTCATGACGATGACGAAGACGCCGGCCGTCCTCGCGTCTTGAGCAACCTCCAGGTGTTGGGCTTCGTCTGGCGCAACTGGATGGCCGACCCGGCGCGGTTCTACAGCATCATCGCGCTGCTGCTGGTCGCAACGATCTGCGACGCCTCGATTCCCTGGGCGACACGCGGGCTGATCAACGCCGTCTCGGCGCCCGAGCGGCAGACCGCGGCGGCCTGGACCGCGTGGCTCGCCTTGTCCGGGCTGTACCTGGCCTTCTACATGTTCCGCTCTGCGATGTTCCGCCTTTCCAACGGTTACTACGCCCGGATCATGGCGCGCATCGTCACGGAGGGCTTCCGGCGCGTGCAGTCGTTCTCCGCCGACTGGCATGCCTCGAACTTCGCCGGCGCCACGGTGCGCCGGGTCAGCCGCGCCATGTGGGGCTACGACAGCGCGTCCGACGCCATCCTGTGGATGCTGCTGCCCACCCTGCTGGTGCTTTCCACGCTCGCGGTGTCCATCGGCTTGCGCTGGCCGCTCGCCGGCCTGTTCGTGGCCACGCTGATCGTGTTGTTCGCGATCTACAACGTGCTGGTCTCGACCCACTACATCCGACCGGCCAACCTGAGATCAACGGCCCTGGATTCCGGGATCGGCGCACGCTTGGCTGACGCGATCTCGGCCAATCCGGTGGTGAAGGGCTTTGGCGCGGAGACCCGCGAGGAGCGCCGGTTCGAGGCTCACATGGAGCGTTGGCGGGCCGCCCAGAACGAGACCTGGGACCGGTTCAACAATGTCGGCATGGGCCAGAACCTGTTCCTGGTGCTGCTGCAGGCCGGGCTGACCGGCATGCTGGTCAGCGCCTGGGCGAAGGGCGAGGCCAATGCAGGCGATGTGGCCTTCGCGATCACCTCGTTCATCGTCATGGCCGGCTACATGCGGAACTTCTCGGAGATCACCCGCATGCTGCAGAAGGGCCTCGACGATACCCTGGACGTGGCGACCTACATGGCCACCGAGCCGCAACTGGTCGACCGGCCCGGCGCTCTGGCCTTCCGCGGGCAGCGGGGCGAGATCGTCTTTGACCGGGTGACCTTCGGCTACGAGAAGCAGTCCTATCCACTGTACGAGAACTTCAGCCTGGCCGTGGCGCCCGGGGAGCGCGTAGCCTTGGTGGGCTCGACGGGGGCGGGCAAGTCCACCTTCGTCAAGCTGATCCAGCGGCTGTACGACGTGCAGGAGGGCCGCATCCTGATCGACGGGCAGGACGTCGCCCATGTCGAGCAGGGCTCGCTCCGCCGCGCCATCGCCGTGGTCCCACAGGATCCTGCCCTGTTCCACCGCGCCATCGCCGAGAACATCGCCTACGCGCGGCCGGACGCCACCAAGGACGAGATCGTACTGGCCGCCCGGCGGGCCAGGGCTCACGACTTCATCGCTCGCCTGCCCCAGGGCTACGACACCCTCGTCGGCGAGCGCGGCGTGAAGCTGTCGGGCGGCGAGCGTCAGCGCGTGGCGATCGCCCGCGCCTTCCTGGCGGACGCTCCGATCCTGGTGCTCGACGAGGCCACCTCGTCGCTGGACGTGGAGACCGAGCGCCTGGTCCAGGCGGCCATGGAGGAGCTGATGGCTGGGCGCACCACCATCGTCATCGCCCACCGGCTGTCGACCATCCGCCATGCTGACCGGATCCTCGTCTTCGAGGGTGGCCGGATCGTCGAGGAGGGCCGCCATGCCGATCTCGTGAAAAGGGGCGGAGCCTATGCTCGCCTGCATGCCGTCGCGGAGGCGCACGCATGATGAAGCTCTTCCGATGGATTGGGCGCCTGTTCCGGGAGGCGTGGGAGGACGGGATGTGGGCCTATGGCCCGCCCTTTGTCCTCCCCGGGTCCAGCCCGGTCTGGCGCGTTGTCCCGCCTCCGCGCATCGTTGAGGCGCCCGCGCCGGCGAACGATCCGGCGCAGGTCCCGGTCACGCGCACCGATCCCAGGATCGTGGCCGCCCGCAGGGCCGGCTTCCGGCTCATTCTGAATCCGTCCAAGGCCTGACATGACCGAACAGTACGAAGACGTCGAGGAAGGCCGCGAACGGGTCCTCTCCAACCGCAAGGTCCTGGGCTTCATTGTCGCCTACTGGCTGCGGCGGCCCTGGCTTCTGACGGCGACGGTGATCCTGACCTTGCTGGTCATCGCCCTGGACCTGGCCCTGCCCTGGGCGTCGGGCCGGCTCGTCGACGCCATCGCCAAGGGGCCGTCGGCGGTGGACGACGCCTGGTCGGCTTGGGGTCTGTTCGTGGGGGTCTACGTGATCATGGCCTTCGGCCGCAACCTCGCCAATCGCAGCTGGATTCCGCTCGCGGCCTGGAACATGCGCGAGCTGACCGAGGAGGGCTTCGCCAAGGTGCAGTCCTTCTCGGCCGACTGGCACGCCGACTCGTTCGCCGGCGCCCCGCTGCGGCGGATC
>CAMFIW010000527.1 GCA_945952355.1 uncultured Phenylobacterium sp.
GATCATGCCTAGTCTCGTGGGCTCGGAGATGTGTATAAGAGACAGGCGCGGGATCTGCGCGCTGGCGGTCGTCCTGTTCCACCTGAACGCGGCCACGCATTTCCACACCTGGCTGAACAACGGCTACATCGCCGTCGACTTCTTCTTCGTGCTGTCCGGCTTCGTGATCGCCAGCGCCTATCAGGGCCGCGTGGCGCATGCGGTGGACTTCGGCCGCTTCGTCGTGCGCCGGTTGGGGCGTCTCTATCCGCTGCATCTGGCGGTGCTGGGCGTCTATCTGCTGCTGGAATTCCAGCGTGCCTACCAGCATCCGGGCGTCGGCTTCACGGGCGAGCGCACCCTGCCCGCCTTCTTCGTCGACCTGTTCCTGCTCCAGGGCTTCAACGGCTACGACCTGACCTGGAACATGCCGGCCTGGTCGATCAGCGTGGAGCTGTGGACCAATGTGGGCTTCGCGGCCCTGGCGCTCTGGGCCGGCCGCCGGCTGCCCTGGGTGTCCGGCCTGGTGGTGCTGGCCCTGGGCGTCGTCGTCGCCTGGAAGGGGACGCGGTTCGGCGCGATCTCGGAGGCCGAGAGCCAGATCCTCAAGGACTCCCTGCAGTGCGTGATGGAGTTCTTCCTGGGCGTACTGGCGCTGAACCTGTTCCGCTGGGCGCAACGACGGGGCTGGCGGCCGTGGGGCGCGCTGGAATGGCTGGCCCTGCCCGCCGCTGCCGGCACATTCGCGTTCGCGCCCTGGATGGCGGGGTTCAGCTCGGCGGCGGTCTTCACCACCGTGGTGCTGCTGTTCGCCTTCGAGGCCGGCCCCGTGTCGCGGGCCCTGAAGCATCGTTTCCCGCTGATGCTCGGGACCACGTCCTATTCGATCTACCTGACCCACTCGCTTTACACGTTGGGCGCCTTCCACCTGGTCGGCTTCATCGGCCGCAGCCTGAAGGCGGAGTGGCTGATCTATGACGAGGGCCGCGACCTCCTGGTGCTGGGTGGACCATGGGCGATGGACCTCGTGGCGCTGGCCTGCCTGGCGGTGACGGTCCTGAGCTCGATCGCCACCTATCGCTGGATCGAGGATCCGGCGCGGCGCATGGTCAATCGCTGGTCCAACCGCATCGGCGCATCCTCGCCGGCGCAAGCTGAGAGGGTCGCCGGATGAGCGCGCAGGACGAGGTCGGGACGGTGGTGGACGCCATGTACGCCATGATCTCCGGTCCCAAGGGGCCGCGGGACTGGTCGACCCAGAAGGAGGTGTTCGCGCCCGACGCCCGCCAGATGCGGACCGGCGTCGACGCCGGAGGCAAGGCCTGGATCAAGGCCATGAGCCCGGACGACTACGCCCGCGACGTCGCCGCCTTCTTCGAGGCCAACGACTTCTTCGAGGTGGAGATCGACCGGCGCATCGACGTGCTGGGCAACATGGCCCAGGTCTGGAGCCTCTACGAGGCCCGCACGGCGCCCGACGACGCCACGCCCGAGCGGCGCGGCGTCAATTCGATCCAGCTCTACCGCGACCCGGACCTCGGCTGGCGCATCGTTTCGATGATCTGGGACAACGAGCGCCCGGGCGTGAAGGTCGCGCCGTTTTAGACCAGGTTGCGCCGGAAGAGCGCCAGCACCCGTTCCCAATGCCGCTCGGCCGAGGTCTTGTCGTAGGCTGGGCGTTGCGGGAAGGCGAAGCCGTGATGGACCGCCGGATAGTGCTCGACTTCCGACTCGATTCCATCGGCCTTCAGCGAGGCGTCGAGGGCCTCGACCATCTCCATCGGCGCCCACTGGTCGATCTCGGCGCAGGCGAAGTAGAGCTCGGCCTTGGCCTTGCGGGCCATCACGTGCGGGCTGTCCGGCTTGTCGGTGACGAGGAAGGTCCCGTAGATCGACGCCGAGGCGGCGATCCGGTCAGGCCGGTGGGCCGCCGCGTTGATCGAGAACTGGCCGCTCATGCAGTAGCCGACCGTGCCGACCGGGCCCTTGGACGCCGCGGGATCGGCGTCGGCATGGGCCAGCAGGGCGTCGGTGTCGCGCATGATCATGGCGATCGTGAGCGAATACATCAGGTCGAACATCTTCTTGCGGCTGGGATGTTCAGGGTCGGGTGACAGCGGCCCGAGCTCCATCTCGCCGGAGCGGTAATAGAGGTTCGGCAGCATCACATAGTAACCGGACGAGGCGAACCGCCGGGCCATGTCGCGCAACTCCTCGCGGATGGCCGGCGCGTCCATGTAGAAGATCACCACGGGATGCGGCCCGTCGCGCTCCGGGTGCACGATGAAGGTCGTCGTCGCGCCGTCCTTGGTGGGAATATCGACCGTCTGTTCGATCATGGGGCATCCCTAGGGCATGAGCAGGCAGGACCGCGCCAGGGAGACGCGGGTCAGCTCGCGGCGGCGCAGGAACACCGCCATGGCGTCGGAGGTCGGGTCGCGGCTGACCTGCCACTCGCCGAGATCGCGATAGCCGGTCATCAAGAGCAGGCGGCGCGCGCCATGGGCGCGGTCCGCGGCGCTGTCCGCGGCGAGGAACAGGCCATAGATCTTGGTCTCGAAGCGGCCCTCGAACTTCGGCCAGGCGTCACCGGAGAGACGCACGAACTCATCCACCGCATCGCCGTCGATCGTGAACCAGTTGTGGACGTAGATCCCGCCAGCCGGTGGAACCGAGCCATCGGTTGGCCGGAGGGTGGGGCTGAGCCGATGGCGCTCGCCTTCGACCACGCCGGGCGCCTTCAGGACCTCAGCCTCGTCGCCCCCGGCCGGGCGCAGGACCAGAATAGTGTTCGAGGCGAAGCCCAGCAGTGGCGAGAACACCGCAACGGGCGCCGGCGACAGGCCGCGGATATGGTCGCAGACGTCCCGCTGCGCGGTCCGCTCGCGGCCAAGGGTGAGCTGGAAGTAGTCGTAATCCAAGGCCCTGGCCTCAGAAGTTCGCACGGCTGCTGATCGCGCCATCGACCACCATGTTGATCCCGGTGGTGAAGGCCGAGCGGGGGCTGGCGAGGAAGACGGCCGCCGCGGCGATCTCTTCCGGGGTGGCCATGCGGCCGGTCGGGTTGCGCTTGATCATCTGCTCGAAAAAGGCCGGCATGCCCGCCTTCACATTGCCCCAGACGCCCCCCTCGAAGAACACCGTGCCGGGCGAAACCACGTTGCATCGGATG
>CAMFIW010000528.1 GCA_945952355.1 uncultured Phenylobacterium sp.
CGGCGACGAGTCGGGGGTCCTGACGATCAGCTTGGCGAGCAGGCTGTCATAGGCGGGGGACACCGGCATCCCGGCATAGGCATGGGTGTCGATCCTGACACCGGGTCCGCCAGGCGGCGCGAAGGCGGACAGCGTTCCGGCCGCGGCCTGGACCGCGCCACGGCCGGTCTGGGCCTCCGCGTTGATCCGCAACTGGACCGCGCCGCCCGTCGTGACCGGCGGGCGCGCCAGTCCGACGTCACGGAGGGTCTCGCCAGCGGCCAGGCGAATTTGGGTCTGCACGAGGTCGATTCCCGTGACCTCCTCGGTCACCGTATGCTCGACCTGCAGGCGGGGATTGGCCTCGATGAAGACGAACCGCTCGCCCTGCGGATCATCCAGATCGACGAGAAACTCGATCGTGCCGACGCTATCGTAGCCGGCGGCCTGGGTGATGCGTCGGGCGGCGTCCGATAGCGACTCTCGCAGCTTGTCGGAGAGGCCGGGCGCCGGCGAGATCTCGACCAGCTTCTGGCGACTGCGCTGCGCGCTGCAGTCGCGATCGCCGAGGACCACGACCGCGCCCTCCCGGTCTGCCGCCACCTGCACCTCGACGTGGCGAACGCGCTCGACCAACTCCTCGACGTAGAGATCCGCCCGGCCGAAGGCGCCTCTAGCCTCCAACGTGCAGAGGTCGAACGCCTCAGCCAGTTCGTCAGGCGCACGGACAACGCGCATGCCGCGCCCGCCGCCGCCGGCTATGGGCTTGATCATCATGGCCGCCGCCGGTCCCAGATCGCCCAGAAAACGCCGGGCCGCATCGAGGTCGGTCGCGCCTTCCGTTCCCCGAAGGATCGGCACGCCGTGCTCGTCGGCGAGCCTTCGGGTGCGGGCCTTGTCGCCGAACAACGCGAGGGCTCCGGGGTTGGGTCCGACGAAGATCAGGCCATACTCTTGGCATCGGCGCGCGAAGTCGGCGTCTTCGCTGAGGAACCCATAGCCGGGATGCAAGGCGTCACATTCGCCCGTTCGCGCGGCGTCGAGGATCGCGGCGGCGTCCAGATAGCCGCCGGGCCCAACCCCCTCGAGCGGCAGGGCTCGGTCTACCGCGAAGACGTGCCCGGAACGGGCGTCGTCGCGGGTGAACACGCCACAGGTCTCGATCCCGAGTTCCGCCGCGGCGCGGGCGACACGCACCGCGATCTCGCCACGGTTCGCGATCAGCAGACGCTTCACGACGAGGTGCTCATTCGAACGATCGCGTCGCTGCGGCCTCCGCAGCGACCCGTTCGGCGAGCACGGCGCGCTTGACCTTTCCGGTCTCTGTCATCGGCAGGGCCGGCACGACGCGAACCTCCGGCGCCTTGAAGCTCGACATGTTCCGATGGCACCATGCCGCGATTGCTTCGGCCGAAGAGGCCGGATCGGCGAGAACCACGAACGCGACCGGAACCTCGCCCTTCACAGGATCGGGTCGCCCCACCACCCCGCAGGCCGCCACGGCCGGGTTGCGCGCGAGCAGCGCCTCCACCTCGGCCGGAAACACGCTCATCCCGTTGACCTTGAGCATCTCCTTTTTCCGCCCCCGGAAGCTGAGATAGCCATCCGCGCCGATCGCGCCGGAGTCGCCGGTGTGGTACCAGCCGCCCCTGATGGCCGCGATGCTGGCCTCGGGACGCCCCCAGTAGCCCTTCATCAGGGTGGGCGTGCGGATGCAGATTTCCCCCACCTCCCCGTCCCCCTTGAGGGAGCCGGTCTCGGGGTCGACGATCTTCAGTTCGGTCTGCGGGCACGGCAGGCCGACGAACATCGGTTCCGCGCGCAGGTCGTAGTCGTCCACCTGGGCTCCAGTCGTGAAGGTGTCGGCGGTGTTGGTTTCGGTCATGCCATAACCGCCTTCCTTGGCCACGGCGCCGGTCAGCGCCTTCCAACGGGCGCGATAGTCCGGGTTCAGCACCTTGATGAACGAGGCGACGATGGTGGTCCTAAGGGTGGTGAGGTCGTAGTCGTCCACCCGTGGATGATCCAGGATCTCCACCAGGCTGTCGGTGACGAGGGCCAGTGCGCCGACGCCACAGAGTTGCACGGCCGCCATGACGGTTTCGGCGTCCCAGCGATTCAGCAGGACGACCGTGGAGCCGAATACGATCGGATGGAGAATTCCCGAGAGCTCGCCCGCGATCCAGAACTGCGGGATGTAGCAGAGCGTGACGGCTCCCGCCCCGACACAGAGGTGATAGGCGCCGAAACAGGCGCCCGTGAACACCATGTCTCCGTGGGAGTGGAGGCAGCCTTTCGGCAGGCCGGTGGTTCCGCCCGTGTAGTTGATGACCGCGAGCGTGTCCCAATCGGAAGGCGCCACCGCGCCCGGATCGACGGGGCGCCGCATCCAGTCGAGGAGGTCACCCACACGGTCACTCTGGGAGGGCGGCGTCGAGAGCGCGGGTGGAACCGGGAAGGCCGGCGCCTCGGGCAGCATGTCGGCGAGGCCGGTGGTCACGACCCGGAAGTCCTCCGGCCGCTCGATCTCGTCGAGCAGCGGCGCGAGGCTATCCTGGGCGATCACGAGGCGCGCGCCGGAGTCGTGGATGTAGTGGGCCAGTTCCATGGCCCGCACCATGGGGTTGATCGGCACGACCAGCGCGCCGCGCATCAGGATGGCGAGGAAGGCGATGGTGAACTGGGGACAGTTGGGCAGGAACAGGCCCACTCGATCGCCCGGCCCGACCCCCTGTTCGCGCAAGGCCGAGGCCAGGGCGCGCGCCAGCGAGTCGAGGCGCCCATAGGTGATCTCCGCGCCGTAGAAATTGATCGCGACCGTCTCAGGCCGCGTCTCCGCCCATCCGGCCAAGTAGTCGACCAGCGAACGGCGGCCGTGAGGCAACGGAACCTCGCGGGGCAGTTCGGCGGGCCAGGCGGCATCGCGGCGCGCGCTGAGTTCCGCGAGATAGGCCGCCTCGGAATTCAGATGCGACACGCCCGTCTCCCAGGTTCGGCCTCTTGGCCAGCCATGCGCCAGATGACCCCGGCGGTCGGCCGGGGCCATTGGCGGCGTCGCAAGCCGGTCAGAAGGCGTAGCTGACGTCCACGCCGTAGGTGCGAGGCGGGCCCCAAACATTGACGATGTCGCCAAGGAACGGGAGCCCGGCCTGGGAGTACAGC
>CAMFIW010000529.1 GCA_945952355.1 uncultured Phenylobacterium sp.
ATCCAGGAGATCGTCACCTGGGGCGAGATCTCGATGATCTTCGTGGCCGGCGTCTTTTCCCACGCCGTACGCAAAACGGCGGCGAGCGGCGAGTACCGCATCCACGTCATGCATGGCGGCGCGGAGATGGCCTACCGGCCGACGCCGGCCGAGATCGCCACCGCCCAGGCTTTTGTCGACGCCCTACCGGTCCCCGCCCTGGCCGCCCGCGTCGACCTCGTGCCGCATGACGGCGCACTGCTGCTGATGGAATTGGAGGCGATCGAACCACACCTGTTCCCGCTGTTTGGGCCGGAACTCGGCGAACGGGTCGCCGCCGCCTGCGAGGCCCAGCTGGGCTAGGGAAACGGGCCACGGCCGCGCTATCCTGGCGCCAGACGCCGCCTCCAGGACCACACCATGCTCGCCCGCCTCTCCGCCCTCGCTGTGATCGCCGCAGCGACTTGCGCCAACGCCCAGGATTGGCCCAGAACCTGGGAGTTGCAGGCCACGCCGTCGACCGTCGCCTGGGGCAATTACGACGCGGCCCACCCGCCCGTCTTGCGCATCAGGTCCGGGGACACGGTGGTGTTCCACACCCTGATCACCTCCAATCCGACGGCCCTGGAGAAGGCCGGCGTCGCCCCGGCCGACGTCGAGAAGTCGCTGCGCGACATCGTCGCCACCGTGACCGACCGAGGCCCCGGCGGCCACATCCTCACCGGACCCGTCTATATCGAGGGCGCGGAGCCTGGCGACACCCTGGAGATCCGGATCAAGAAGATCGATCTCGCCATTCCCTACGCCTACAACGCGTTTCGCTATGGGGCCGGCTACCTGACCGACGAGTTCCCCTATGCGCGGATGAAGATCGTCCCGCTCGACAAGACGACCATGACGGCCGACTTCGCGCCGGGCGTCACCATCCCGCTGCACCCCTTTTTCGGCTCCATGGGCGTGGCCCCGCCGCCCGCTTTCGGTCGCTATGACAGCGCGCCGCCCACCATCATCGGCGGCAATATGGACAACAAGGAGCTGGTCGCTGGGACCACCCTGTTCCTGCCCGTGTTCAACAAGGGCGCCTTGTTCGAGATCGGCGACGGCCACGCGGCGCAGGGCGACGGCGAAGTCGACATCACCGCCCTGGAGACCTCGCTGATCGGCACGCTGGAATTCATCGTGCGCAAGGACTTGAAGACTGACTATCCCCGCGCCGAGACACCGACCCACTTCATCACCATGGGTTTCGACGACGACCTGGCGCGCGCCACGCACAAGGCGATCCTGAACATGGTGGAGTTCATCGCCGCCGCGCAGCACCTGTCACGCGATGACGCCTACATGCTGACCTCGGCCGCAGGGGACGTGCACATCACCCAGCTCGTCGACCGCAACAAGGGCGTCCACGTGCTGATGGCGAAGGGCTTGTTCGCCAAACCGGGCGCCTCAATGGCCCATTAACGCAAGTCGTTCAACATCTTGACATCAAGGCGCGGGGAGCGCCGACCGGGAGGTCGCCATGTCGACACGCCTGTCTGGTTTCCGACGTCACGCCCAGGACCACTTCGAGCCGCAGGACGACGCCGATCCCGCCGCCCAGCGTCGGCTGCGCGGCCAGCTCGAACAGATCGACTGGACGGCGTTCGCCTCCAATCGCGAGGTGATCGGCGCCGTGCTCGGCACGGCCGACGCCGCGAAGTTCCAGCGTCTGGCCGTCGCCGCGGCCCACGCCAGGGCCCTGTGGGTCAAGGCCGCCCTGCACCTCACGGAAAACGGCGCGGGCCTGGATCCGCGCGACACCGCCGCCCTCGCCCAGCTTCGCCAGAACTACGAAGAGCTCACTGAGGCCTATGAAGCCATGCGCCGAATGGTGGAGCGCGGCTACCTGAACTTCACCGGTCCCACCGGCGCCTAGCGAGCCGCGAGCGTCGCCTCGAGTTCGGCCGCAAGCCGGTCTATGCGATAGGGTTTCACCAGCAATCTCAAGCCATCGGCCGTCGCCGCCGCGGCGGCCTCGCTGAAGCCGGTCGTCAGCAACACGGGCAGGCCGGGCCTGCGCCGCCCGATCTCGCGGGCGAGTTCGATGCCGTTCATCTCGCCCGGCATGACCATGTCGGAGAACACGAGGTCGAAGCCACCCTCGCGATCGAGCGCTTCCAGCGCCGCCTGGGCGCAGTCCGCCCGCGTCGAGCCATAGCCCAGTTCATGAAGCATCTCGCCGACCAGGGTCGCGACGCTATTGTCGTCCTCCACCAGCAGCACCTTGCGCCGCCCCGACGCGGCGACCGGCGCCTTCGATGGCGGCGGCGCGGCCGGCGCGATCTTCCGCGACCGAGGAATGTAGAGCGAGATCGTCGTCCCCTGCCCCACCTCGCTCTCGATGCTCACGGTCCCGCCCGAGGCTCGGGTGAAGCCGTAGACCTGCGACAGGCCGAGCCCGGTGCCCTGTCCGACGCCCTTGGTGGTGAAGAACGGCTCAAACAGGCGCGCCAGGTTCTCCTTCGGCACGCCCACACCGGTGTCGTGGATCGACAGGCGCACGAAGTCGCCCGCCAGTCGCGCGTCCCGGTAGTCGGAGACGTTCTCGGCGGTGATCACGATCTTGCCGCCGTTCGGCATGGCGTCGCGCGCATTGAGCGCGATGTTGAGCATGGCGACCTCGAGCTGGGCGGGGTCCACCTCGATCGGCCAGAGCCCGGGCGCCATTCGCACTTCGGCCGAGATGTCCTCGCGCAGCGAACGGTCCAGTAGGACGCCCATGCCCTCGATCTGAGCCGGCAAGTCGATCACCTCGGGCTGCAGGGGGCTGCGCCGCGAAAAGGCGAGCAGCTGCTGGGTTAGGCTCGCGCCGCGCTCGATGGCCTGGCGGATGCCGTCCTTCAGCCGCTCGCGCCGAACGGGGTCTTCGGTGCGCTCCAGGAGGTCCATGCCGCTGGAGGCGACCATCAGCAGGTTGTTGAAGTCGTGAGCCACCCCACCCGTGAGCTGGCCCATCGCTTCCATTTTCTGGCTCTGCAGCAGGGCCGCCTCGGCGCGCTCCCGCTCCGCCATCTCGACCTTGAGGGCCCGGTGAGCCTCCGCCAGCGAGGCGTTCGCCGCGCCGAACATGATCACGACCAGGGCGGCCATCACGACCAGGGCGGCCACGCCGGCATAGCGCGC
>CAMFIW010000530.1 GCA_945952355.1 uncultured Phenylobacterium sp.
TTTCCGGACCTCTGCGACGAGATCGGCGGCACGTTGCGGACTTCGCAATGCGACGCGGCGGTCTGCCAGCGGCCCTACATCCATCCGATCCGGCCGCGGACCATCCAGATCAAGTTCGGTCAGAAGTTCTGAGTTCGGGGCGCGCCTGGCTCAGCCAGGCGCGCCGACCTTTCCAGGCCAGCCGGAAACACACGGTTTCTTGAATATGGCCTAGCCTTTCCGCGCCGGCACGGCGCAACCATTTCGGCGCGATCCTGCATTAACGGCCCATGGAGGCCCGCCGATGATCCGCGCCGCAATCGCCGCCCTTGCCTGCGTCACCTGCCTGGCGGGGGCCGCCTGGGCCAATCCGACCAGCACGGATCCCGCAGCGGTGCCGAAGGGCGACTACGCGCTCGACAAGCGGCATGCGAGCCTGCTGGTGAAGGTCCCGCACATGGGCGGGTTCTCGAAGTTCACGATGCGCTTCGACCGGCTGGACGGCGGCTTCACCTACGACCCGGCGAACTGGGCGGCCACCAAGGTGACGATCACCGCCGACCCGACCTCGATCAACACCGGCCTGCCGGACTTCGACAAGACCATCGCCGGCCCGAGCTATTTCAATGCCCCGAAGTATCCGGCCATCACCTTCGTCTCGACCAAGGTCGAGGGAGCGGATGGCAAGGGAACAGTGAGCGGCGACCTGACCTTCCACGGCGTGACCAAGCCCGTGGTGCTGGACGTCACCTTCAACGGCGTCGGGCCGGGCATACTGGGCGCGGGCACTCGGCTGGGCTTCTCGGGGACGACCCATCTGAAGCGCTCCGAATTCGGCGTCACGGCGATGAGCCAGTTCGCGGGCGACGACCTGGACCTGATCTTCGAAGTCGAGTTCGTGAAGAAGTGAGCATGGTCCGTTCCGCGTCCCGCTATTCGACCATCGCCATCGTCCTGCACTGGCTGATCGCCGCGGCCATCGTCTTCCAGGTGCTGATCGCCTGGCGGATGCACGACCTGAAGACCCCGCTGGGCTTCGCTCTGACCCAACTGCACAAGTCGGTGGGGATCACGGTGCTGCTGCTCAGCTTGGCGCGGCTGGCCTGGCGGTTGGCGAATCCGCCCCCGCCGGAGCCGGCGGGTCTCGCGGTTTGGGAAAGGACGCTCGCCAAGGCGGTCCACGTCCTGCTCTACGCGATCATGATCGGAATGCCGATCACCGGCTGGATCATGGTCTCCGCCAGCCGGATCCAGATTCCGACCTTGCTCTACGGGGTGATCCCCTGGCCGCACCTGCCGATCGCCGACCTGCCCGCGGCGGCCAAGGCGCCCTGGCGCTCGTTCGGCCATGAGAGCCACGAATGGCTGTCCTACGGCGCCTACGCCCTGGTGGCTTTGCATGTGGCCGGCGCCCTGAAGCACCAGCTCTTCGATCGGAACATGCCGGTGCTCGCGCGTATGGCTCCGGGGGCAAAGCCGCGGGCGTGGTTCGATCCGCGCCTGCTCGCGATCGGCCTCGGCGCGGTCGGGGTCATCGCGGCCGGCGAGCTGATCAAGCCGCCGCTGCCCGCCGCCGCGCCGCTCGCGCCGGCCTCAGCGACGGCCGATGACGACCACGACGAGCATGAGGATCACGACGCCCCCGCGGCCCCCACCGCGCCGGCGCCAACGCCGGCGGCCCCTGCCGCTGCGACGGCGGCCGCCCCGGTAGCCTCGCCGGCTCGACCCACCGGCCCCAGCCACTGGGCGGTCGCCCGAGGATCGAGCGTCGGCTTCGCCACCTCCTGGAGCGGACAGGCCATCCAGGGCCGGTTCGATAAGTGGACGGCCGACATCCTGTTCTCGCCGGACGCGCTCGACAAATCCAAGGTCAGCGTCTCGATCGACCTGGCCTCGGCCAATACCGGCGACGCTCAACGCGACCAGTCGTTGCCGGCGTCGGACTGGTTCGACGCCGCCAACCATCCCAAGGCGACTTTCGTCGCCGAGCGGTTCGAGCCGGCCGGCGAGGGCCGCTTCATCGCCCACGGCAGGCTCACCCTGCGCGGCGTCACCAAGCCGGTGGACCTGCCATTCCGGCTGAAGATCGACGCAGACAAAGCGCGCATGAGCGGTGTAACGAGCCTCGACCGCACGGCCTTCGGCGTGGGACAGGGCGATTGGCAGGCGACAGACCAGATTCCGGGCAAGGTGCAGGTGAGCGTGCAGATCACCGCGACGCGGCGATAGAAAGCGCGGCGGCGGCCCTGCGCGCGGGCCACCTCGTCATCCTGCCGACCGAGACGGTCTATGGCCTGGCCGGCGACGCGGCCAATCCCGCCGCCGTGACCGCCATCTACGAGGCCAAGGGTCGACCGCGGTTCAATCCGCTGATCAGCCATGTGGCAGACCTCGCCGCCGCCGAGAGGATCGCCGTCTTCGACGACCGTGCGCGGAAGCTCGCGGCCGCCTTCTGGCCGGGGCCGCTGACCCTGGTCTTGCCTGTGCGCGCCGATGGTGTGGTCTGCGACCTGGCCCGAGCCGGGCTGGACACCGTGGCGGTGCGCGTCCCGGCTCATCCGCGGGCGCGGGCGCTGCTGAGCGCCTTCGGCGGGCCGGTGGTCGCGCCGTCGGCCAACCGCTCCGGGCGCCCGAGCCCGACCATCTATGGGGACGCCGTGGAGGAGACCGGCGACAAGGCCGCCGCCGCGCTCGACGGCGGGCCCTGCGCGGTCGGCCTGGAATCCACGGTGGTAGCCCTGCTGGACCAGCCGCGTCTGCTGCGGCCCGGCGCAGTGACCCGTGAGGCGATCGAGGCTCTGATCGGCCCGCTGGCGGAAGCCGAGGCCGACGCCAAGCGTTCGCCGGGCCGGCTGGCGCGGCACTATGCGCCGCAGTCGCCGGTGCGGCTGGAGGCGGCCGAGCCAGCGATCGGCGAGGCCTATCTCGCCTTCGGGCCGCACCCGGAGGGGCCTGCGGTGTGGAACCTCAGCCCCAAGGGTGATCTGGCCGAGGCCGCGGCCCATCTGTTCGCCCACCTCCGCGCGGCCGACCGCACGGGCCCGAAGGCCATCGCCGTGGCGCCGATCCCCGAGGAGGGGCTGGGCGAGGCGATCAACGACCGGCTGCGCCGCGCCGCGGGGTTTGTCGGCTGACCGCGCGGGTCTAGGATCGGCC
>CAMFIW010000531.1 GCA_945952355.1 uncultured Phenylobacterium sp.
GCTTCGGGGATGCGGCCGAAAGACTTACGGATCCGCTTCTTGCCGGTGAAGGATTGCGCCATTTTATTCCCTTGAGCGACGCGCGGAACGGTTTCCGGGCGTCAGGCCTTAGTTCCTGCGTCCACCCTCGAACCTCCGCGGGCGCGGAGGCCGGACGCTGGAAGCCCCTTACATCGCCAGGGGCGTTCCCTCGCATGGCCGGAGGGCGACGGGCCATGCCTCGGAACAAGGCGCGCGAAATCGCGTCAGAGACGAATCGGAATTTCGCGAAAGATGCGAGATAGAAGCTTTGACCCTTCAAGGGAAGACCCCTTGCGCAAATAAAGTGGGGCGGCCGGAGTTTTCGTCCGTCCGCCCCACCTTCCGGTCCCCGGGACGCTCCCGGGATGTTCGGTGTCTTTCGTGCTCGCAGCCCACAAACAAATGAGGACTTCGGAAGGTTCCTCTGCCCGTTCCTTTGGCGGCAGCCACCCAATACGAGTGCTAACACGTTGAATTCATGAGATGTCGCTTCAGGCCTCGTTCACGAATCGAGGCGCACGCTCCCTCCTGACCAAGCGTTGCGATCACCGAGGTGAGACATGACGGTCAGTCGCGAGTTCGAGAAGCAGATGCTGGGCTATGGCCTGACCACGGCCGAGATCCTCTACCGCATGCCGGACCACCCGGCCCTGCTGCAGAGCTTCCTGTGGCAGGAGTACGATCTCTTTCCGCAGTTCCCCCATCTGAGGAAGTTCCTGGACTTCTGGAGCCACCAGCTCGACGGCGTGCTGCACACCGTCCGGGTGGCCCACCGCGAGCTGATCAAGCCCGCGGAGTTCAAGGTCACCCACGGCCAGTTTCTGCTGAACTAGGCCTGCGCCTCAGACCGCCAGGCCGCGCATCATGAGGCGCACGATCGCCTTGTGGACCCGGCCGACCGGCAGCATGTAGAGCCGCCCCAGCCGGTTGTGGGTCTCCACCACCGTGGCGATCACATAGGCGCCGGGCCGTTTCAGGAACGACAGCCGCACGTCGAGATGGCTGTCGTCGATCCCCAGCACCAGCTCGGTCGCATCCGAGAACTCGATCCGGAAGATGCTGAGCGCGTCGCCGGGCGCATCGCCCTCACCCACCCGAACGCCCAGCCGTCCCACCTGCTTCAGCCCCAGCGGCGCGACCATCCGGTCCCGCAGCCCCACCAGCATCTCCACCCATTCCGGCGTCGAACGGAACGCCGCGCGCGCGATCTGCAAGGGGGTCAGGGCGCCGTCCGCCAGATCCGCTTCGAAGGCGTCCTCGTAGAAGGCCCGCCCCGCCCGCTCCGCCAGCCGGCTCTCCCGCGGAAACGCGATGGTGCGCACGGATTTCATGAGCGGAACATAGCACCGCCGCCGTCATCCCGCGCTGGGGGCCGGCTCCCCCTCCTGCGCGACCATCAGCGGCCGGCGCACGGCGGCGGCATAGCGGTCGTGATAGTCCGGATGCTCCGTGCCCATCCAGCGGTCCCACCAGGTGAACCAGGGCGCATAGTTCCAGCCGGCCTGGGCATGGTGCAGGTCGTGATGCACCGTCGTGGTCAGCCAGTCGAACATCGGCCGGCCGTCGGCCCGCGCCGGCATCAGCTCGTAGCCCGCGTGCAGCAGAGTGTTTCGGAAGATCTGGTGCAACATGAACAGCGAGATCACCGGCCACGGGGTCGGCACGATCAGCGGCCATGCCACGACGAAGGCCACCATCACCACCGCCTCTCCCAGGTCGAAGCTATAGGCGGTGAACGGCGACGGGTTGTGGCTGCGATGGTGGCGTCGGTGGAAACGGCGGAACAGCCGCGGGTGATGCATGATCCGGTGCGTCCAGTAGATATAGGCGTCTTGGCCGACGATCATCGCGATGAGGCTCACCGCGAACCAGGCCGGCCCCCAGGACTGGGCGGCGCGCGCGAAGGGATACAAGCCGGCACGGTCCAGCACCGTGATCCCGATCCCGATCGTCGAGAATACCGCGATCGAGCGGATCGAGAAGGCGAACTCGCTCAGCATCTGGCGGCCGGGCGGGCTCTCCTCGCGGATTTTCCGCCCAGCGATCAGGGGCCGAAGCAACACCCATAGGACGAGCCAGACCGCGACGGCGAAGATCACATAGCGACGGATGTCGACGGTCAGGTTGGAAAGCCAAGCGTGGTCGAGATTGTGGAACAGCCGATCCATGGGCGGGGTCCTTTCGGTTTCCGCTCATGGAGGCCGCCGGGCGCCGCTCGCGTCTCGCCACGTTCGAAAAAGCCTCGCCGTTTCTGAAATCAGCCGGCGTTTTGCAGTTCCGGCGAGCCGGCCAGCGCCTGGCGTCGCCATTCGGTCGGCGTGGCGCCGGTCGCCGCCCGGAAGGCGCGGTTGAACGGTCCCAGCGATCCGTAGCCCAGGTCGAACGCCACGGCGGCCACGGTCGTGCGCGCCTCGGCCGGATCGGCCAGCCGCCGCTTGGCCGCTTCGATCCGATGTGAGTTGACGAAGTCGGCGAAGTTGCGATGACCCAGGCGACGGTTGATCAGCTGGCGCAGGCGATATTCGGGCGTGTCCAGTTGACGCGCCACCGCGCCGATGGTCAGCCCCTCCTGACGCCAGCCCTCCGCGGCCATCAGGTCGGCGAGTTTCTGCAGGATCAACCGCTCCATCGCCTCGGCGCGGGCGTCGACGACATCGCCCGGCCTGGCCGCGACGCCGAACACCTCGGGCCGCGCCTGCAGGAACAGCGTCGCGCCGGCCAGGATCACGCCCATGAATACCGTGGCGCTCAGCGGACCGCCCGTGGAGATCAACGGCCAAGGTCCCTGGGGATCGAGCCGGGACACCAGGGCGGCTGCGACGTCGACCGCCCCGAACAGGGCGGCGAAGCCCAGGATCAGGCCCCGCAGTCGACGGCGTCCGTCCAGCAGGTCGCCACTCCACCCCCTGGCGACCACCAGCGCCGCGTGCAGGCATAGCGCGGCGCCGGCGACATTGCGCCCAGCCCACAGCCAGTCGCGCACGGGCAGGGTCGTGAAGCCGGTGGCGATTCCCGCCGCCAGCAGCAGAACGGCGGGGCTGAGCCCGGCCGGTCGTATCGGCCGATCCTCGAACACCGTGATCACGAACAGCCAGAACAGGCCCGCTACCGGAT
>CAMFIW010000532.1 GCA_945952355.1 uncultured Phenylobacterium sp.
GGCCTGCAGCGACAGGGGGGCGAGCTTCGCCACCGGCAGGGCCAGGAGCAGCGCGAGGCGGGTGCGCAGCAGGCGCGCGGCCTCGCGGAAGGCGACCGCGGTCTCGGCCGCGGTCCCGGTGGCCGCCGCAGGGTCGGGAATACCCCAGTGGGCGGTGATCGGCTGACCCGGCCACACCGGACAGACCTCGCCGGCGGCGTTGTCACAGACCGTGATCACGAAATCGAGCTTGGGCGCGCCGGGCGCCGCGAACTCGTCCCACGGCTTGGAGCGGAAATCGCCGTCGTCGAAGCCGAGCGCCCGTGTCAGCGGCAAGGCGTGCGGGTTCACCTCGCCCTTCGGCATGGAGCCCGCCGAGAAGGCCCGGAAGCGGCCCTCGCCGAGCCGGTTCGTCAGCGCTTCCGCCAGGATCGAGCGTGCCGAATTGCCCGTGCAGAGAAAGAGAATGTTCAAGGGCTCGCTCATCAGCAGGTCGTTCCTTCGGCCGAGCAGGGCCGGCTCGCCAGTTCGGCCAGCGGCGCGCAGATCTCCGGCTTGCCGCCGCAGCAGTCCTCCATGAGGAAACCCAGCAAGTCGCGCATCTGGTCGTATTCGGCGGTGTAGATGATCGAACGGCCGTCGCGGCGCGACGCGATCAGGCCCGCCCGCGCGAGCACGGCGAGGTTCGCCGACTGGGTGCTCAGGACGGCGCCGGTGACGCGCGCGATCTCTCCCGCGGCCATGCCCTCCGGCCCCGCCCGCACCAGCAGGCGAAACACGTCGAGCCGGCCCTCATGGGCCAAGGCGCCCAGCGCGCCGATGGCGGCCGGCTTCTCCATCAGCAACAGGCCGAGGTCTTGGGCGCGGGCGCGCCGCAGCAAGACGATCCGGCCTCCGCCGGGGCGGCCATCGCCGCGCGCGACTGATCCTCGCCATAGGTCGTCGCCTCGCCGAAGGTGTGGAAGGTCTCCCAGCGCAGCCCGGCGGGATCGCTGACCCAGCTCTTGTCCGACTTGGCGTAGCAGCAGGTGGCGCCGGCCTCGTCGAAGGTCTGGGCGCCGGCCGCCTTCAGCCGGCCCGCCAGCTCACCCAGCGCCTGGGCGCTCTCGACCTGGATGCCGACGTGATCGAGACCGGCCGCGCCATGGGTGGAGATCGCGAAGTTCACGCGCGGATCGTCCAGCATCCACTTGGCGTAATCGTCTTTCACGACGCTCGCCGGCGCCCCGAACAGGGTCTCGTAGAACCGGATGGACTGGGCCAGATCGGGCACGCTGACGTGCAGGTGGAGGCGCTTCATTGCCGGTCTCCATGGACTGAGCTATCGTACCCAACGATATTTCTGGAAATATCGAAGTGTCAAGAGCGACAAGTCGATCGACCCGCCCGGGTGGCGGGAGGCCCCCAAGCCATTGGCCGCGACACTGGCCCTAGGATGCAGACCCGGAACCGCAATGAGGGGCCTATCCTCGCGTTCGGCCAGCTCGGCTGTAACCCTTCGGCCCCCCGTCACGAATAGGTCCAGGCGTCGCCCGTCGCGCCGCGCTTGCCGGAGATCGCCATGAAGCTCGTCCTCGCCCTCGCCGCCGCCCTGTCGCTTCTGTCCGCCCAGGCCGGCCGCGCCGAGCCCTGGAACGTCGGCCCGCCAGTCGGCGCCGCCACGCCGCCGCTGCACGCCGTCGACCTCAAGGGCGCGCCGGTCCGGCTCCGCGACCTGTCGGGCAAGCAGGGCCTGGTCCTGGTCTTCTTCCGCTCCGCCAAGTGGTGCCCCTATTGCCAGAAGCAGCTCATGGACCTGCGCGACGCCCCGGGCCCCCTGGCCGAACGCGGCTACCGGCTGGCCGCCGTCAGCTACGACCCGACCGAGGTGCTCGCCCAGTTCACGGCCCGCTGGAACATCCCCTACCCGCTGCTCTCCGACCCCAGCTCGGCGACCATCGACGCCTGGAAGCTGCGCGACACCCGCTACAAGCCCGACAGCTTCGCCTGGGGCGTGCCCTACGCCTCGATCTACGTGATCTCGCCCAAGGGCGTGCTGCGGGCCAAGCTCGCAGAGGAGGACTACAAGACCCGCCCGCCGCTCAGCGCCGTCCTGGCCGCCATCGACGGCCTGCCGAAGAAGCCCTAGCGCCGGAAAGACGGCGCTGTAACCCCTTCCACATCGCGCGCGAATAGACTGGAAATCCCTGGAGGCGATCCATGGCCATATCCGGCGACTACCCCCAGCCCATCACCGTCAACGGCTTCTCGTGCCGCAACTGCAGCGGGGGCGACGAGGCCGAGAAGCACATCGACCCCGCACGCCCCAAGGACGGCCGCTATGGGATCAACGCCAAGGACAGAGCGAAGGACGCCCACGGCCCGGCCGTAGTCCTCGGCGGACGGCTTTCGGGGCTCGACATCGCGTCCACCGTCGCCACGTCTCAGCCTGCGGCGCGGCTCAACATCGTGGCCTAATCGCGAGCGACCCGATCGTCGGGGCCGGTCCGTGTTGAGGTTCGCAGGACGCTGTCGCTTGGCCGGGGGTCTGGGCCTGCCCGCCCCTGCGGATCGGCTGCCGGTTCGGACGCATCCTTTGGCGGTCTTCGGAATTTTCCCGGTGGAACCCGAACGCACCGAGGAGAGCCTCCGTTGGCCAGAACCGCGAGCCGAACGAAACAAGCGCAGGCGAAGGCCGAGGCGATCGGCCGGGCCAAGGCCGTCGCGCCGGAGCTCCCGGCCCGGATCGGCTCGACGCCCGCCACGAAGTTCCGGGGAAACCCGGCGATTTTCGGGCGGCTGGTCGAGGACCACGACAAGCACCGCGCCCTGCTGGCCATGATCGAGGCGACGAGCCCCGGCGACCCTGAGCGAAAGACCCTGTTCGAGGAATTCGTCCGCGACGTCCACGGCCACGCCGCGGCCGAGGAGCAGGCGCTGTGGTCGAGCGTCATGCGCAACCCGGAAACCACCGAGTTCGCGCGCCACGCGGTGGGCGACCACCACAAGCTGGACAAGCTGATGGCCGACGCCGCCGCCCGCGACATCACGGGCGCCGGCTGGCTCAGGCACTTCGCGACGCTCAAGGCGGAGTACCTCGACCACATCCTCGAAGAGGAGACCGAGCAGTTCGTCGAGGCCGAGAAGACGCTGTCCGAGCAGGACCAGCGCTA
>CAMFIW010000533.1 GCA_945952355.1 uncultured Phenylobacterium sp.
GAAGCAGCCGCAATACGCGCCGCTGGCGGTCGAGGAGCAGGTGGCGGTGGTCTATGCCGGCACCCGTGGATACCTCGACGGCGTCCCGACCGCCCAGGTCGGCCGCTTCGAAAGCGAACTGCTCGGCCACCTGCACAGCAAGCACCAGGGCCTGCTCGACGAAATCCGCAACGGCAAGGCCCTGACCGACAAGGTCGAGGGTGAGCTGAAGAAGGTGCTCGAAGCCTTCGCCAAGTCGTTCGCCTAAAGCGCTGCCCGAAGAGGATCGAGACTAGGCCATGGCCAGCCTCAAGGAGATGCGCAATCGGATCAAAAGCGTGGAAGCCACGCAGAAGATCACGAAAGCGATGCAGATGGTGGCGGCGGCGAAGCTCCGCCGCGCCCAGGACGGCGCCCAGAACGCCCGGCCCTATGCCGAGCGCATGGCCGCGGTGATCGCCAACCTGGCGGCGGGGGTGTCCGGCGACGGCGCGCCGAAGCTGCTGGTCGGCACCGGCCGCGACACCAAGCAACTGGTGATCGTCGCCACGTCCGACCGCGGCCTGGCCGGCGGTTTCAACTCGTCCATCGTCCGGATGGCCCGCGAGAAGATCTCGGGCCTGATCGCTGAGGGCAAGGACGTCAAGATCATCACGATCGGCAAGAAGGCGCGCGACCAGCTGAAGCGTCTCTATGGCGACCGGTTCGTCGAAAGCTACGAGGCGGGCGGCAACCCGTCGCTCAGCACCGCCCAGGCGGTCGGCGAGAAGATCGCCGAGCTGTTCGAGGCCGGCGAGATCGACGTGGTCCACCTGGCATTCTCGAAGTTCAAGTCGGTGGTCACCCAGATCCCGACCTTCAAGCAGCTGATCCCGGCGCAGGTCGAGGGCGGCGCCACGATCGACCTGAAGGGCGCGGCCTACGAGTACGAGCCGGACGCGGAAGGCATTCTGGAGACGCTGCTGCCGCGCAACGTCACGACCCAGATCTTCTCGGCCATGCTCGAGAACAACGCCGGGTTCTTCGCCGCCCAGATGACGGCGATGGACAACGCCACGCGAAACGCCGGCGACATGATCGCCAGCCTCACCCTCCAGTACAACCGCTCACGCCAGGCGCAGATCACCAAGGAGCTGATCGAGATCATCTCCGGCGCCGAGGCCCTCTAACCGAAAGAGTCCGAAACCATGGCTACGACCCCTAAGGCTCCCGCCAAGAAGCCGGCCGCCCCCAAGGCCGCCCCCGCCAAGGCCGCGGCTCCGAAGGCCGCCGCCGCGAAGGCCCCGGCCGCCGCCAAGGCCGCGGCTCCAGCGAAGAAGGCCGCTCCGGCCGCCAAGGCCGCCGCGCCCGCGACCCTGCCGAAGGGCGTCGCCACCGGCCGCATCGCGCAGATCATCGGCGCCGTCGTCGACGTCGAGTTCGACGGCCACCTGCCGGCGATTATGAACGCGCTGGAGACCAGCAACACCGACCAGCGGACCGGCCAGCCCTTCCGCCTGGTGCTGGAAGTCGCCCAGCACCTCGGTGAAAACACCGTCCGCACGATCGCCATGGACACCACCGAGGGCCTGACCCGTGGCCAGCCGGTGGTCGACACCGGCGCCGGCATCACCGTCCCGGTCGGCCCGGCGACGCTGGGCCGCATCATGAACGTCATCGGCGAGCCGATCGACGAGGCCGGCCCGATCGCCACCACCTTCACCTCGACCATCCACCGCGAAGCCCCGTCCTTCGCCGAGCAATCGACCTCGGCCGAAGTGCTGGTCACGGGCATCAAGGTGGTGGATCTGCTCTGCCCCTACACCAAGGGCGGCAAGATCGGCCTGTTCGGCGGCGCGGGCGTCGGCAAGACCGTGACCATGCAGGAGCTGATCAACAACATCGCCAAGGCGTACGGCGGTTACTCGGTGCTGGCCGGCGTGGGTGAACGCACCCGCGAAGGTAACGACCTGTACCACGAGATGATCGAGTCCAACGTGAACGTGGACCCGAAGAAGAACGGCTCGACCGAGGGCTCCAAGTGCACCCTCGTCTACGGCCAGATGAACGAACCCCCGGGCGCCCGCGCCCGCGTGGCCCTGACCGGCCTGGCCCAGGCGGAATACTTCCGCGACCAGGAAGGCAAGGACGTGCTGCTGTTCATCGACAACATCTTCCGCTTCACTCAGGCCGGCTCGGAAGTGTCGGCCCTGCTGGGCCGTATCCCCTCGGCCGTGGGCTATCAGCCCACCCTGGCCACCGAGATGGGCAACCTGCAGGAGCGCATCACCTCGACCAACAAGGGTTCGATCACCTCGGTGCAGGCCATCTACGTGCCCGCCGACGACCTGACCGACCCGGCGCCCGCCACCTCGTTCGCCCACCTGGACGCCACGACCGTGCTGAGCCGTGACATCGCCGCCCAGGCCATCTTCCCGGCCGTGGACCCGCTGGACTCGACCAGCCGGATCATGGACCCGCTGGTGATCGGCGAAGAGCACTACGCGGTGGCCCGTCGCGTGCAGGAGACCCTGCAGCAGTACAAGGCCCTGAAGGACATCATCGCCATCCTGGGCATGGACGAGCTGTCGGAAGAGGACAAGCTGACCGTCGCCCGGGCGCGGAAGATCCAGAAGTTCCTCAGCCAACCGTTCCACGTGGCCGAGCAGTTCACCAACATGCCGGGCGTGTTCGTCAGCCTGGAAGACACCATCCGCTCGTTCAAGGCGGTGGTGGACGGTGAGTACGACCACCTGCCGGAAGCCGCCTTCTACAACGTCGGCACCATCGAGGACGCGGTGGCCAAGGCCGAGCAACTGGCCGCGGAAGCCTAAGGCGGATGGCGGGCAAGCTGCACTTTTCCCTGGTCTCGCCGGAGCGCGAACTGTTCTCCGGCGAGGTCGACCAGGTCGACGCGCCGGGCCAGGAAGGCGACTTCGGCGTCCTGCCGGGCCACGCCCCGTTCATGACCGCTCTGCGGGAGGGCCCGGTTCGGGTCACCGCCGACGGCCGGACCACGACCTATGACGTGCAGGGCGGCTTCGCGGACGTGACGCCGGAAGGCCTCACCATCCTTGCCGAGCACGCGGTCGAGGTTTAATCAATCGCCTCTTTACGGTCGTAAAGTCCCGCTACGGGGCTTGCGAGGGACGGCCGCATTGGATG
>CAMFIW010000534.1 GCA_945952355.1 uncultured Phenylobacterium sp.
ATGTTGGTTTTCGGGTCGAAGTGGAAGTCCCACACGCTCTCGAGCAACATCGTGCGGGTGACGACCCGGCCGGCGTGGCGCATCAGGAACTCCAGCAGTTGGAACTCGCGCGGCTGCAATTCGATTCGCCGTCCCGCACGCGTGACGCTGCGCTTGAGGAGGTCGAGCTTGAGGTCGGCCACCAGGAGTTCGGTGCGCACCTCCTGCGGAGGCGGCCTGCGGGCCAGGGCATTGACCCTCGCCAGCAACTCCGCGAACGCGAATGGTTTCACCAGGTAGTCGTCGCCCCCGGCCTCCAGACCTTCGACGCGGTCGTCGATGCCGCCGAGGGCCGTGAGGAGCAGCACAGGCGTCTTGACGGACGACGCCCGCATCGTGCGCAGGATGGTCAGGCCGTCGACCTGGGGCAGCATTCGGTCGAGAACGATGACGTCATAGGCCTCTCCGACCGCAAGCATGAGGCCGGTTCGGCCGTCGGTGGCGCAGTCCACGGTGTGGCCCACCTCGGACAAGGCGCGCTTCAGATAGGCGGCGGCCTCCTTGTCGTCCTCGACGATCAGCAGCTTCATGTCGCAAGCCTGCCCCGATCCGGCCCCCTCGGAAAGTGCGCCCGAGGGGACGACGTCGCGGGCTTAGGGTGCGATGTGCGCCGCGGTGAGCTCGGCCCTGGCCTCTTCGACCTCCCGAGCGAACTCAGGCTTGGTCATCAACTTGGCGACCAGGGCGGTGGCCAGCGCGTGCGACGCCTCGATGTCGCGACGATAGTGTACGCCGCAGACCAAGCGGCTCTCCGCGTAGTCGTCCGCGCGCGCGAGGATGATCTGGGCGTTGCCGGGCATCAGATTCGCGAGCATTTCGCCAGCCGACCAGCCCATGGTTGCGTGCCCGCTGGGATAGCTGGTCTTCGGCTCGCCCTTGTCGCAGCCTTCAAGGTGCGAGCCAGTGTTGAGGCTCGGGTCGGCTTCCCATGGCCTCGATCGCTTGAAGATCTTTTTCGCGGCCTTGGCGGCCACACTGTCCTCGTTGCGCAGGTCCGCGAACAGCGTGGCGGTTTTCGGGTAGCGTTCCAGGTTCAGCACGGGTCCGAACACGTCTGCGATGGCGGTGACGTCCTCCACCTCCGCGTCGTGTTGGGCGCGCGCCAGGCGCTCTGGCGTGCGCGACTGGGCGATCGAATGCAGCTCGGCGATCTCTGCGGCTGCTGCGGCCGAGCCGTCAGCCGGGGGCGGGGCGAGCAGCAACAGGGCGTCCACCTCACCGGGCTGCAAGAACTTCGAGGCCGGCGCGGATTTGGCTGGTTTCTCCTGGGCGTTGGCGGACCCGCCCACCAGAACGAACGACAGGCCGAGGGCCAGGGCGAAGCGATTCATCACGAAGACTCCTGAAAGGCCTAGAAGTTCACCTTGGCCGAAATCTGGAAATTCCGTTCCGGCTGGAAGTAGTACTGGTCGTAGGGGACCGTCTTGCCGGGCTTGATGTTGGTGACCGGCTGGTTGTCGAAGAGGTTGTAGATCGCGCCCTCGAGGCGGTAGCGGTCAAACCTGTAGACCACCTTCAAGTCAGCCTGATGATAGCCGTCGATGTGGTAGGCCGCAGGCTCGCCCTCGGCGCCCCACTGCTCGCCGGTGTACTTGTCCGAGAGGGAGATCGACCAACTGTCGTCGCGGAACATCACGCCGAACGCGGCTGTGCTCTTCGGCGCATAGGCGATCTGCTTTCCGCCGGTGATCACGACAGGGGTTCCGGCGACGTTGGTCGAGGCGCCCAGGGCTTTGGCCTCGTTGATCGAGCCGTTGGCGAACAGGAAGACGCTGTTGGTGGCCTGGAAGGTCACGGCGCCTTCCACACCCTTGTAACGCGCGCCGCCCAGGTTGAAGCTCACCGTCTCCGTGCCCACCGTGGTGGTCTGCAGCTTGTTGGTGAAGTCGATGTAGTAGACGTCGCCATCCAGGGTGAGACGCGAACCGTGATAGACGGCGCCGACCTGATAGTTGGTGGATTCCTGGGGGTGAAGGTCGCTTAGGTTGGGGTTCACCACCTGAGTGACGCTGATATCCGGCAACAGGAAGCCGGTCGCGTACTGTCCGTATACCGCAAGGTTGTCGGCGACCTTGTAGTTGGCGGTCAGGAAGTAGAGAGTCTTGGTGAAGGTCTTGGAGCCGTGGAAGGGCAACCGAGACTTCTGGTTGACGTCCGCGTCCACCGAGAGTTTCTCGCTCACGTACTTCACGCCGGGGGTAATGGTCAGCTTGTCCGTCGCCTTCCACTCCAAGTCGACGAATGGCTCGTATTGGGTCCAACCCGAGTTCTGGAAGTATTCGAGATATTGCGGCACGCCGGCCAGCGCCTTCTGGCGATAGTCGACGGTCCAGCCATTCGGACCATGTCCGAGGGTCGCGTCATAGTCGTAGCGGGCGCGGGGCCCGGTCTCGGCGCGTTCCCACCAGAAGCCGGCTTTTAGCGTCCCGAATGGCAGATCCTGATTCAGGTGCAGGATATCGCCGTAGATCTTGTAGACGTTGAGCTTCGTATAGCCCGGAATGTGCCCGTTCACCGTCGGCTTGCCGCCGGGGGTGTAGGTGATCTGGAGCCCTTTGGACGCGGCGATGTCGGCCGGCGATAGAGTGGCGTCCAGCGCCGACTCCGTATCGTTCTTATAGTAGTACGAATAGAGGGTGTTCTCGAGCTTGAGGTGATCGGTTATGTCACCTGTCAGGCGCGCGTAATTGAAGTAGGTGTGCTTGTTGACAACGTTGTACTTGTAGTAATTCGGCGTCGATGGGTCGTTATTGAGGGCGTAGTTCTTGCCATACAACGCGACCTGAGTAAGTGTCGCGCCGGAGCTGTCATTGATGTAGACCTTGGTGTAGTTCCAAGTTCCAAGCAGGGTCAATTCCCAGCTCCCGCTGAGCGGCACGACCGCGCGGACGAGTTGGTTGTAGGCCGTGGCCCCCGACTGGGTCAGCGCGCCGTCGGTCTTCAGTTCCTGGAAGTTGAAGAGCGCCCGCGCACCGTTCAGGGCGGCGATGTCGCCGGTGTTCAGCTTGGTCACCGACATCCAGGTGTTCCATGATCCGCCGGTCACCGACTGGGAGCCGCCGCGATCGTGGCTGACCTCCGGGG
>CAMFIW010000535.1 GCA_945952355.1 uncultured Phenylobacterium sp.
CGTCCGAGAGCCAGCCGACCAGGCGGCCGATCAGGCTCTGCACCCCGCGCTCATAGGCCTCGCGCACCGGCAGCCCCTGCCGCGGCAGTTCGCTGGACAGGGTGGCGATGGGACATCCGCGTTCGGGATGGTCGCGATGCTCGCGCGTCACATAGAGGTCCACGAAGGTGGTCAGCGCCTCGGCGCCGCTCATCCCCTCGGTCAGCTTCGAGAAGCGGCGGCCGCTCTGGCCGAACGCCTCGTCGATGGCCGCGGCGACCAGCGCCTCCTTGTTGGGGAAGTGCGCGTAGAAGCCGCCGTGGGTCAGGCCGGCCTCGGCCATCACCTCGGCGACGCTGACGCCGGTCGGGCCGCGCGCCCGGATCTGCCTGGCGGCGGCCGCCAGCACCTTGGCCCGGGTCTCTTCCTTGTGCGTCTCGCTATAGCGCATGGGCTTGTCTCGCTTTATATGATAGACATAATACTATGGCGGACGAGGCGCAAGATCCACCATGAGCACCCAACCCCCGACCACGGCGGCGGGCCTGAGCGACAGCCGCAAGCTGGTGATCTTCGCGATCATGGCCTTCGGCCAGTTCATGGCCCTGCTGGACATCCAGATCGTCGCCGGCTCGCTGGGCTCGATCCAGGCAGGCCTTTCGGCGGGCCCCGACGAGATCGCCTGGGTGCAAACCGCCTATCTGATGGCGGAGATCGTGATGATCCCGCTCGCCGCCTTCCTGTCCCAGGCGATCTCGACCCGCTGGCTGTTCACCGCTTCGGCCGGGCTCTTCACCCTGTCCAGCCTGATGTGCGGCATGGCCTGGGACATCAATTCGATGATCGCCTTCCGCGCCATCCAGGGCTTCGTCGGCGGCGCCATGGTGCCCACGGTGTTCGCCACGGGTTTCGCCATGTTCGACGGACCGCGCCGAGCGATGATCCCCGCGATCCTCGGCATGGTCTCGACGCTCGCGCCCACCCTCGGGCCTAGCGTGGGCGGCTGGATCACCGACATCGCCGACTGGCGCTGGCTGTTCTTCATGAATGTGCCGGCGGGGATCGCCATCACCTGCCTTCTGCCGGTGCTGGGCAAGGTCGACGAGGCCCAGCTCGGCATGCTGCGCCGCATCGACTGGCTGCATGTCGGTTCGCTGGCGCTGTTCCTCGGCGGTTTGCAATACATGCTGGAGGAAGGCCCTCGACACGAGTGGTTCAGCGACACCGGCGTCGCCTCCGCCGCCTGGCTGTCCCTGGTCGGCGCGGTCGTGTTCTTCGAGCGCAGCTTCTACTCGACCATGCCGGTGCTGAAGCTCACGCCGTTCCTGCGGCCCACCTTCGCCATGGCCTGCGTGCTGAACCTGGTGATCGGCTTCGGCCTCTATTCCGCGACCTATCTGGCGCCAGTCTATCTGGGCCGGGTGCGGGACTATTCCTCCCTGCAGATCGGCGGCACGGTCTTCGTCACCGGCCTGACCATGGCCTTCGCCGCCCCGATCGCCGCGCGGCTCTCCACCAAGGTCGACGGGCGCTACGTGATCTCGGTCGGCTTCTCGCTGTTCGCCGCGGGCCTCTGGATGTTCTCCTACATCGGGCCGGAGTGGGGCTTCTGGCAGTTCTTCGCGCCGCAGGCGGTGCGCGGCTTCGCCATGCTGCTCTGCATCGTGCCGGCCGTCGGCATGGCCCTGAACGGCGTGGCGCCCAGCGAGCTGCGCTACGCCTCGGGCTTGTTCAACCTGATGCGCAACCTGGGCGGGGCGATCGGCATTGCAGTGGTGAACACCTGGCTGCAGGACTTCGGTCGCCTGCACGCCCTGCGCCTCAGCGAGGGCATGGCCAACGCGCCGGACAAGGCAGGCGCCGTGCTTCGGGGCCTGACCGCCTATGCCAGTCAGTTCACTCCGGACCCGGCCCGCGCGCTCGGCCTCGCCCAGAGCCAGTTGGCCCGGATCGCGACCCGCGACGCCCTGACCCTGGCCTTCGCGGACGTGTTCCGGCTGATGGCCTGGGGCTTCATCCTGGCGTTGGTGATCGTACCGTTCTGCAAACCCGCGCCTCAGGACGCTCCGCCGCCCTCAGAGCACTAGCCGAACGGCCCGCCTTGGGCGAAGGTGGCCGCCTTACCCAGGGGGAGGAACGCCGTGCCCGGTCTGTACGACCGCTACATCCTGCCCAAGCTGCTCAGCTGCGCCTGTTCTTCGCCGCCGATGATGCGCCAGCGGGCCAAGGTCGTGCCCAAGGCGAGCGGCCAGGTGCTGGAACTCGGCATCGGCATGGGCCTGAACCTTGGCTTCTACGACACCAGCCAAGTCGAGCGGGTCGTCGGCGTCGATCCCGCCGCGGAGCTCCGGGCCCTGGCTCTGGCCGCACCGCGCCCCGCCAATCTTGAGGTCGCCGTCGAGGACGGCACGGCAGAGGCCCTTCCTTTCCCCGACGCCAGCTTCGACACCGTGGTCTGCACCTTCACGCTCTGCTCGGTCCACACGCCGGCCGCGGCCCTCTCGGAGGCGCGACGCGTGCTGAAGCCCGGTGGCCGCTTCCTGTTCTGCGAGCACGGCCTCGCCCCGGACCCCGGCGTCGCCACCTGGCAGCGCCGCGTCGAACCGATCTGGAAACGCATCGCCGGCGGTTGCCATCTTACCCGGCCTATCGTCTCGGCGATCGCCGGAGCCGGCTTCCAGATCGACTGGACCGAAACCATGTATGTGCCGCGTACCCCCAGAATCGCGGGTTGGAACGAATGGGGCGCCGCCCTGGCCCCCTGAGGAGATGCGATGCTGAGGGTCGGACTTCTGGGCGCCTCGCGGATCGCGCCCACGGCGGTGATCGCGCCGGCCGCGGCGCGAAATGACGTGGACATCGTGGCTGTCGCCGCCCGCGACCCGCATCGGGCGACGGAGTACGCCAGGGCCCACGGGATCGCTCATGTCGGCGCCGACTATGGCGACCTGCTCGCCCGCGACGATGTCGACCTGATCTACAACGCCCTGCCCCCGGCGGCCCACTTGGAGTGGACACTGGCCGCCCTGAGGGCCGGCAACGCGGTGCTCTGCGAAAAGCCCTTAGCGATTAACTCGGCCCAGGCGCGAACCCTGGTCGAGCCCGCCCGGCCGGCAGGACCGCCGCTGATCGCGGCCTTC
>CAMFIW010000536.1 GCA_945952355.1 uncultured Phenylobacterium sp.
ATGCCCCGCCACATCCAGCCCGTGCCTTCGCGGCAGGGCGTGCACTGGCCGCAGCTCTCATGCTTGTAGAAGTAGCTGAGGCGAGCGATCGCCTTCACGATATCGGTGGAATTGTCCATCACGATCACCGCGGCGGTGCCCAGGCCCGACTTCAACGCCGACAGGCTGTCGAAGTCCATCAGGGCCGTTTCGGCCTCGTGGGCGGGGATCATGCGCACCGACGAACCGCCGGGGATCACCGCCTTGAGGTTGCCCCAGCCGCCGCGGACACCGCCGCAGTGGTCTTCGAGGAGCTGCTTCAGCGGGATCGACATGGTCTCTTCGACCACGCAGGGCTTCATCACGTGGCCGGAAATGGCCATCAGCTTGGTGCCGGTGTTGTTCGGCCGACCGAAGCCCGCGAACCACCCCGCCCCGCGCCGCAGGATGGTCGGGACGGTGGCGATGGACTCGACATTGTTGATCGTGGTCGGACAGCCATAGATGCCGGCGCCGGCCGGGAACGGCGGCTTCAGGCGCGGCTGGCCCTTCTTGCCCTCCAGGCTCTCCATCAGGGCTGTTTCGTCGCCGCAGATATAGGCCCCGCCGCCATGGGTGACGTGCAGGTCGAAGTCCCACCCGTGGACGTTGCCCTTGCCGATCAGCTTGGCCGCGTAGGCCTGCTTGATCGCCGCTTCCAGGCGCTCGCGCTCGTGGACGTATTCGCCGCGGATGTAGATGTAGGCGGTGTGGGCGCGGATCGCGTAGCTGGCCACCAGGCAGCCCTCGATCAGCGTATGCGGGTCATGGCGCATGATCTCGCGGTCCTTGCAGGTGCCCGGCTCGGACTCGTCGGCGTTGACGACGAGATAGTGTGGCCGCTCGCTCTCCTGCTTGGGCATGAAAGTCCATTTCAGCCCGGTGCCGAAGCCCGCTCCGCCGCGGCCGCGCAGGCCCGAGGCCTTAACCTGGTCGCACAGCCATTCAGGCGTCTGCTGCAGCATCTCGCGCGTGGCGTTCCAGGCTCCGCGCTGCTTCGCGCCTTCCAGCCCCCAGTCGTGCAGGCCGTAGACGTTGGTGAAGATGCGGTCCTTGTCTTCCAGGATCCCGACCACGTTCGCCTAAACTCCCTTCTTCGCGCGGCCGAGGCCGACGATGAACCAGATCTGCGCGCCGAACCCAACGACCATCGCCGCGCCGAACACGGCGAGAAGCCAGTCCTGGCGCATGACGATCGCGCCAGCTATCGATGCGACGGCCACCAGGGCGGCGACCGCGCTCAGGGCCAGCATGGCCTTGAGGCGCTTCTTGTTGATCTCGACCTCGGTCACGCGGTCGGCTCCTTGGCGGACCTGCCCTTGGGCTTGGGCGGCGCGTTCGGCAGCGACTTCAAGGGCTTCGCGGCGGAACCGTCATAGAGCTTCTTGTCAGTCAGGGTCAGCGGCCCGCCTTCCGGCGCCGAGCCCTGGCGACCGATCGCCGAGCCTGGCTTGCGACCGTTGCCGGCGGCGAACTCGTCGAGGATGGCCTCGAAGCTCTCCGGGGTCAGGTCCTCGTAGTAGTAGTCGTTGATCGCGGCCATGGGCGCGTTGGAACAGGCGCCGAGGCACTCGACCTCCTGCCAGTAGAACTTTCCGTCGGCCGACAGGTGGTCGCGACTGCCGAAACGCTTCTGGCAGACCGCCATCAAGTCGTTAGCGCCGCGCAGCATGCAGGGCGTGGTGCCGCAAACCTGGACCAGCGCATGGCTGCCGACCGGCTCCAGCATGAACATCGTATAGAAGGTGGCGACCTCGTAGACGCGGATCACCGGCATGCCGAGCGTCTCGGCGACCACGCGGATGGCCGGCTCGGAGACCCAGCCCTCCTGCTTCTGCACCAGCCACAGCAGCGGGATGACCGCCGATTGCTGACGGCCGGCCGGGAACTTGGCCACCCACCACTTCACCTGCTTGGCGCTCTCGGCGCTGAAGGCGAAGCTGTCGGGCTGGACGGCGGCTAGGCGGCGAACGCTCAAGGTCGTGGCCTCACTTCACGAAGTCGACGCGGACGATCTTGGCGTCCGAGATGGTGTAGATGGCGGCGACCTCGAAGGTCTCGCCGCCGGGCGCGCGCTCCACGTGCTCGTGGTCGATCACGTGGTGGCCGAGGACATGACGGCCCTTCAGGGTCGCCCTGTTCTGCGGGAAGCGCGCGAAGAGGTCAGCATGGCGTGCGCGGATCGCCTCGACGCCCCGAGCCAGGACGTCGCCGCCATAGGTCGCGAGCACGGCGTCGTCCGCGTAGAACGCGCAGAAGGCCTCGAGGTCCTGGTCGTTATAGGCCTCGAACTGGGCGTCGACGACGTCGAACGGGCTGATGCAGGCGGGCGCGCTCAACGGTCGACCTCGCCGAACACGATGTCGAGCGAGCCCAGGATGGCGGACACGTCGGCCAGCATGTGGCCGCGGTTCATCCAGTCCATGGCCGCAAGGTGCGGATAGCCCGGCGCGCGGATCTTGCAGCGGTACGGCTTGTTCGTTCCATTGCTGACCAGGTAGATGCCGAACTCGCCCTTCGGGGCCTCGACATGGGCGTACACTTCGCCCTCCGGCGTGCGGAAGCCCTCGGTGTAGAGCTTGAAGTGGTGGATCAGCGCTTCCATCGAGCGCTTCATTTCACCCCGGCGCGGCGGCGTGACCTTGTTGTCCAGAGATAGGACCGGTCCCGGTGTCTTCTTCAGGCGCTCGACGCATTGCAGGATGATGCGGGCCGATTGGCGCATCTCTTCCATGCGGCAGAGATAGCGGTCATAGCAGTCGCCGTTGACGCCGAGCGGAATATCGAACTCCAGGTCGTTGTAGCACTCGTACGGCTGGTTGCGGCGCAGGTCCCAGGCGATGCCCGAGCCCCGCACCATCACACCCGAGAAGCCCCAGGCGAGCGCCTCGTCCTTCGACACCACGCCGATATTGACGTTGCGCTGCTTGAAGATGCGGTTGCCGGTGATCAGCTTGTCGATGTCGGCCAGGGGCTTGGCGAAGGCCACCGCCCAGTCGCCGATGTCGTTGACCAAGGCCTCGGGCAGGTCCTGGTGGACGCCGCCCGGGCGGAAATAGTTGGCATGGAAGCGGGCGCCCGAGGCCCGCTCATAGAA
>CAMFIW010000537.1 GCA_945952355.1 uncultured Phenylobacterium sp.
CCGTGAACTTCACCGATGGCCTCGACGGCCTGGCCACCGTGCCGGTCATGATCGCCGCCGCCGCCTTCGGCCTGATCGCCTACCTGGTCGGCAACTTCGTCTTCGCCCGCTATCTGCAACTCCACTTCGTGCCCGGAGTGGGCGAGGTGGCGGTGTTCTGCGGGGCCATGATCGGCTCCGGCCTGGGCTTCCTCTGGTACAACGCTCCGCCGGCCAAGATCTTCATGGGCGACACCGGGGCGCTGGCGCTCGGCGGCGCGATCGGCGCGGTCGCGGTGGCGACCAAGCACGAGATCGTGCTGGGCATCATCGGCGGGCTGTTCGTGGTCGAAACCCTGTCGGTGATGATCCAGGTCGCCTACTTCCGGGCTACGGGCAAGCGCATCTTCCTGATGGCGCCGATCCACCACCACTTCGAGAAGCTCGGCTGGTCGGAATCCACAGTCGTGATCCGGTTCTGGATCGTGGCGGTGATGCTGGCCATCCTCGGCCTCGCCACACTGAAGTTGCGGTAGGGGAGGGCAAGCGCACGCCATGATCCCGGTCCGCGGCTTCGAAGGCAGGACGGTGGCCGTGTTCGGCCTGGCCCGCACGGGCCTGGCGGCCGCGCGCGCGCTGATCGCAGGAGGGACTCAGGTCGCGCTCTGGGACGAGCGTCCGGAAGGCCGCGCCGCCGCCGAGGCCGCGGGTCTGCCGCTGGTGGACCTGTCGACCGCCGACTGGTCGCAGTTCGCCGCCCTGATGCTGTCGCCGGGCGTACCGTTGACCCATCCCAAGCCGCACTGGACGGTCGACAAGGCCAAGGCCGCCGGCGTCGAGATCCTGGGCGACATTGAGCTCTTCGCCCGCGCGGCGAACGCCGCGCCGGAGCATAAGCGGCCCAAGGTGGTCGCGATCACCGGCACCAACGGCAAGTCGACCACGACCGCCCTGGTCGGCCACATCTGCGCCGCCGCCGGCCGCGACACGCGGGTCGGCGGCAATATCGGCGTGGGCGTGCTGGACCTCGAGGATATGCATGGCGGCGCGGTCTACGTGCTGGAGCTCTCCTCCTACCAGCTCGACCTGACCTCCAGCCTGAAGCCGGACGTCGCGGTCCTGCTGAACATCTCGCCCGATCACCTGGACCGGCATGGCGGGATGGAAGGCTATGTTACGGCCAAGCGTCGCATCCTGCTGAACCAGGGCAAGGGCGACACCGCGGTGATCGGGGTCGACGATCCCTGGGGCCAGCGCATCTGCACCGAGATCACCGCCGCCAACCGCCGGACCATCGTTCCGATCTCGGCCTCCAAGGCCATGGGCCGCGGCGCCTACGTGCTGCAGGGCCTGCTCTATGATGCGACCGGCGAGCGGGCGACCGAAGTGGCGGACCTTCTGCGCGCCAAATCGCTGCCGGGCCGCCACAACTGGCAGAACGCGGCCGCCGCCTACGCCGCCTGCCGGGGCCTCGGAATCCCGGCCGAGGAAGTGGCGGAGGGCCTCATGACCTTCCCGGGCCTGGCGCACCGGATGGAGACCGTGGGCCAGGTCGGCCGCGTGCGCTTCGTCAACGACAGCAAGGCGACCAACACCGACGCGGCCCGCCAGGCCATGTCGAGCTACCCCAAGTTCTACTGGATCGCCGGCGGCCAGCCGAAGACCGGCGGCATCGACGCGCTCGCCGATCTGTTCCCGCGCATCGAGAAGGCCTACCTGATCGGCGAGGCCTCCGAGGCGTTCGCCCATACCCTGCGCGGCAAGGCGCAGGTGGCGACGAGCGGGACCATGGAGAGCGCCGTCGCCCAGGCCTATTCCGACGCCGCGGCCAAGGGACAGGACGCCATCGTCCTGTTGTCGCCGGCCTGCGCCTCGTTCGACCAGTTCGCAGACTTCGAGGCCCGGGGAGAGGCGTTCCGCGCCGCGGTCCTCGCCCTGCAGGCCCCCGCCGCAGCCAAGGGAGCGCGCGCATGACCGCCCAGGCTCAGCATCACGCCTTCGCCCGCTCCGACCGATCTCCGCTCGGCGTCTGGTGGTGGACCATGGACCGCTGGCTGCTCGGGGTGGTCGCCATCCTGATCGGCCTTGGCGTCCTTATGTCCTTCGCCGCCAGCCCGGCCGCCGCGGCGCGGATGAACATCGGCGATCCGTTCCACTTCGCGGTGCGACAGTGCATCTTCGCGGCCATCGGGTCGGTGATCCTGGTCTCGGCTTCGCTGCTCGATGCGCGAGGTGTCAGACGGGCCTCATTCTTCATCTACGGCGCGGCGATCGCGATCATGATCGCCCTGCCGTTCCTGGGCCACAACGCCAAGGGGGCGACCCGCTGGGTGGAACTGGGCGGCTTCTCGCTGCAGCCGTCGGAGTTCATGAAGCCGGCCCTGATCGTCCTGGTGGCCTGGATGTTCGCGGAGGGGCAGAAGGGCCAGGGCGTGCCCGGCGTCACCATCGCCTTCCTGCTCTATTTCACCGCCGTCGGGCTGCTCCTGATCCAACCCGACGTCGGCCAGACGGTGCTGATCACCGTGGCCTTCGGCGCGGCTTTCTGGATGGCTGGCGTTCCGCTCAGTTGGGTCATGGGTCTCGGCGCCGTGGCCCTGGCCGGGCTCTGTTCGACCTATTTCCTGTTCCCGCACGTCCACGCGCGAGTCGAGAAGTTCCTCAGCCCGGATTCCGCCGACACCCATCAAGTCGACCGTGCGGCGGAAGCGATCGCCGCCGGCGGCTTCTTCGGCCGTGGTCCCGGCGAGGGGGTGATGAAGCGCCACGTGCCCGACCTGCACACCGACTTCATCTATTCGGTGGCGGCCGAGGAGTACGGCCTGATCTTCTCGCTGCTGCTGATCACGCTGTTCGGGATCCTGGTGATCCGCGGCCTATACAAGGCGTTGAAGCTGAACGACCCGTTCCAGCAGGTGGCCGCGGCGGGCCTGTTCGTGATGGTGGGCGAGCAGGTGTTCATCAACGTCGCCGTGAACCTCAACCTGATCCCGACCAAGGGCATGACCTTGCCGTTCATCTCCTATGGCGGCTCGTCCATGCTGGCCATGTGCCTGACGCTAGGTATGGCCTTGGCGCTCACCCGTCGTCGGCCGGGCGTCTACACGCAGGGCTAGGGCCACTACACAAGC
>CAMFIW010000538.1 GCA_945952355.1 uncultured Phenylobacterium sp.
CACCGAGCCCGAGCGGATCACGCCGGCGCGTTTCAGGGACGAGGCGATCTCCGGCAGGCTGGCGCCGTGCCGCAGTTCGACCGTTGTCGCGTCTCCCGAGGCGGCCTTGGGGCCGGGGCCCTGATAGATGATCACCACCCCGATCAAGACGACGACCGCGAGCAACACCAGGGCCGAGGCCCCGCTCATCACGCCGATCGCGAGCCGTCTCAGGGGCGAGACGCCCCCGCGCGTTCCTGTGCGCTTCGGCTTGCGGCTCACGAGACTTTCTTGAACACCACCGAGGCGTTGGTGCCCCCGAAGCCGAAGCTGTTGGAGAGCGCCACCGTGATCGGCATGGGCTTGGCCTTGTGGGGCACGAGGTCGATCTCGGTCTCCACCGACGGATTGTCGAGATTGATGGTCGGCGGCGCCACCTAGTCGCGGATGGCCAGGAATGTGAAGGCCGCCTCGATCGCGCCGGCGGCGCCCAGCAGGTGGCCGGTGGCCGACTTGGTCGAGCTCATGGTCGCCTTGGAAGCGGCGTCGCCCAGCAGCCGGGTCACGGCGCCAAGCTCGATCTCGTCGCCCAGCGGGGTCGAGGTGCCGTGGGCGTTGATGTAGTCGATGTCGCTGGCCTGGATGCCGGCGTCCTTGATCGCCGCGCGCATGGCGCGGAAGCCGCCGTCGCCGTCCTCCGCCGGGGCGGTGATGTGGTAGGCGTCGCCCGCCAGGCCATAGCCCGCGACCTCGGCATAGATCTTCGCGCCGCGCGCCTTGGCGTGTTCGTACTCTTCCAGCACCAGGACGCCGGCGCCCTCGCCCATGACGAAGCCGTCGCGACCCTTGTCGTAGGGCCGGCTGGCCTTCTCGGGCGTGTCGTTGAAGCCGGTCGACATGGCCCGGCAGGCGATGAAGCCAGCCACGCCCACCGGGCAGACCGAGGCCTCGGCCCCGCCGGCGATCATCACGTCGGCGTCGCCGTACTTGATCAGGCGCGCGGCGTCGCCGACCGCGTGGGCGCCGGTGGCGCAGGCGGTGACGACCGAGTGGTTGGGGCCCTTGTAGCCGTACTTGATCGAGACCTGGCCCGAGGCGAGGTTGATCAGGGCCGAGGGGATGAAGAACGGGCTGACGCGGCGCGGGCCCTTCTCGTGCAGTTCGATGCTGGTCTTCTCGATCGTCGCCAGGCCGCCGATGCCCGAGCCGATGATCACGCCCGTGCGCTCGAAGTCCTCCTGCGACTGCGGCCGCCAGCCGGAATCGGCCACGGCCTCGTCGGCCGCCGCGACGGCGTAGAGGATGAAGTCGTCGACCCGGCGCTGGTCCTTGGGCGCCATGGTCTGGTCGGGGTCGAAGCTGCCCTCGACGTCCGCGCCGCCGCCGCCCCGACCGTCCACCCGCGGCACTTCGCAGGCCACCTGGCAGGCATAGCCCTCGGGGTCGAAGGTCGTGATCTTGCCGGCGCCGGACTGGCCTTGGAGGATCCGCTTCCAGGTGATCTCGCGCCCTTGGCCCAGCGGGGTGATCAGGCCGATCCCGGTGACGACGACACGACGCATGGCGGGGCTCCGATACGCAGACCGCCGCGCCTCATATCAGGGACGCGGCGGCCAAAACTTCAACGAAATCCGGGCCTTAGGCGCCCAGACGTTCTCCGATGAACTTCACCGCGTCGCCCACCGTCTGGATGTGCTCGGCCGCGTCGTCCGGGATCTCGATGTCGAATTCTTCCTCGAACGCCATGACGAGCTCGACATTGTCGAGGCTGTCGGCGCCAAGGTCGTCGATAAAGGAGGCCTTCTCGGTGACCTTTTCCGGATCGGCGTCGAGGTGTTCGATGACGATCTTGCGCACGCGCTCAAGGATGTCGGACATTCGTATAAGTCCCTGTTGTTCAACTGATCCATCCGCGACCGCCGACAGGATGTCAACCGCTCACGGTGCTTGGGTTTGAGACCTTGGCCTCACCCGTTCGGGGGTGGCCGTAGCATGTTCCAATGGGCGATGCCAGCGGCTCAAATCATGGCCATTCCGCCGTTCACGTGCAGCGTCTGGCCGGTCATGTAGGCCGCCTCGTCACTGGCGAGGTAGGCGCAGGCGGCCGCCACCTCCGCACCGGTTCCCAGGCGCCCCGCCGGGATCGTAGTCATGATCTGCGCCTTCTGGGTGTCGGTCAGGGCGTCGGTCATCGGGCTCTCTATGAAGCCTGGCGCGACGCAGTTCACCGTGATGCCGCGGGTGGCCACTTCCTGCGCCAAGGCCTTGGAAAAGCCGATCATCCCGGCCTTGGAGGCCGCGTAGTTGGCCTGTCCCGCATTCCCCATCACGCCGACCACGGAAGTGATTCCGATCACCCGGCCGAAGCGCCGCTTCATCATCCCGCGCATCGCCGCGCGGCTAAGGCGGAAATAGCTTTCGAGGTTGATCTTCAGGACCTGCTCCCAGTCCTCGTCCTTCATCCGCATCAGAAGGCCGTCCTTGGTGATGCCGGCATTGGCCACCAAGATGTCGAGCTGGCCGGTCGCGGCCTCGGCGCGTCCCACCAGGCCGTCGACCGATTCGGGGTCGCCGAGATTGGCCGCGGCCACGGAGACGCGGTCGCCCAGCGCCTTAGCGAGGTCCTCGAGCACCGCCTCGCGGGTGCCCGACAGCACCACATGGGCGCCCTGGGCGTGCAGGGTCTTGGCGATCTCGGCGCCGATGCCGCCGGTCGCGCCGGTGACGAGGGCTGTCTTACCGGTCAGGTCGAACATGGACGCGCCTCCCTAAAGGCTCTTGGCGAAGGCTTCGAGGTCGGCCGGGCTGTTCAGCGGCGTCGCCTCCGCGTCCGGCGCGATCCGCTTGGCCATGCCCGACAGCACCTTGCCCGCGCCGGCTTCGGCGAAGCGCGTCGCCCCGCCCTCTTCCGCAAGCCAGATCATGCTCTCGCGCCACCGCACCCGCCCCGTGACCTGTTCCACCAGCATCCGCCGGATCGCCTCTGGATCGAGCGTCGGGCGGGCTGTGACATTCGCCACCAGCGGCGCCCGCGGGGCGATGATCGTCGCGCCGGCGAGGGCCTCGGCCATCTCGTCGGCAGCCGGCTGCATCAGTGGGCAGTGAAAGGGGGCGGACACGTTCAGCGGGAT
>CAMFIW010000539.1 GCA_945952355.1 uncultured Phenylobacterium sp.
CGGTGAAGCTGTTTCCCGTGGGCGATCGCTACGAGGTTCGCGCGCGCGGGCCGAACGTCACCACCGGCTATCTGGACGAGCCGGAAAAGACCGCGGCGGCCTTCGACGAGGAAGGCTTCTACCGCACCGGCGACCTGGCGGTGTTCCACGACGACGCCGACCCGACCAAGGGCCTGGCCTTCGCCGGCCGCGCGGCCGAGGAGTTCAAGCTTTCCAGCGGCGCCTGGGTCTACGGCGGCTCGATGCGCGACGGCCTGATCAAGGCGCTGTCGCCGCTGGTGCTCGACCTGGTGCTCTGCGATGACGGGCGGCCCTATCTGGGCGTCATGCTGTGGCCGACCGCCGGGGCCGATCCGGCCGAGATCGCGCGGCGCCTGGGCGCTTTCAACGCCGAGCAGCATGGCAGCGCGGGCCGCGTGAAGCGGGCCCTGCTGCTCACCGATCCGCCGAACGCCAACGCTCATGAAATCTCTGACAAGGGCACGATCAACCGCCGTGCGGTCATCGACCGCCGCGCCAGCGAGGTCGAGCGGCTGTTCGCCGAGAGTCCTGACGAGGGCGTGATCGTCCTACGCTAGAGCGCCCGCTCGGCGCTGAGTGTGGGGAATGAACTCCGCACCCGCCTGGGCGTAGTCGGCGCTGAACCAGCGGGGATAGCCGTGCAGCGTCTGGCCGCCGTCGGCCAGGACCTCGGCGCCGGTGACGTAGCCGGCGGCGTCGCTGCACAGGAAGACCGCCAGGCGGGCGATGTCTTCCGGCCTGCCCAGGCGGCCCACCGGGGTATTGGCGATCGCGTCGGCACGGACCGCGGGATCGTCGATCAGGGACTGGGTCATGGCGGTCTCGATCACGCCGGGCAGGACCAGGTTGACCCGGATACGCCAGACGCCGAGCTCGGAGGCCAGCGACTTGGCCAACATCCGCACGCCGGCCTTGGACGAGGCATATGCGCCCAGCATGTCGCAGATGTGGGTGGCGGCGGTCGAGGCGGTGAACAGGATCGCGCCGCCGCGCCCGGCCTGGCGCATCAGCCGCGCGGCGCCCTGGGCCATCAGGAAGCCGCCGTTCAGATTGACCTCGACATGCTTGCGCCAGAGGTCGAACGGCGTGTCGATCAAGGCCCCGTAGCGTCCATAGCCCGCATTGAGGAAGGCCGCGTCGAGCCGCCCCGCGTGGCTCGCGATCGCGGCGAACAGGCCCTCGACCGCCGCGGGATCGGACTGGTCGCAGGCGTGGGCCAGGACATCGGTCCCCGCCTCGCGCAGGACGGCCGCCACGGCCTCCAGTGCGTCCGTGCGGCGGTCGGTCACGACCAGGTTCGCACCCGCCTTGGCGAAGGCGGCGGCCGCGGCCGCGCCGATATCGCCCGCCGCTCCGGTGACCAGGACCGTGCGGCCTTCGAAATCGCTCATGTGTGGTCTCCGTCTCCAGGGCGCGGACCCCACGGCGGGGCGCTGGCTTGCGCAACAAGACTAACTTGCATAGAAAGACTTTCAAGCAGCCTAGCGGGCAAGAAGGGGGACTCGCATGCCGGACTACGTGGTGATCCTAGCGGTGAACGCCGCCGTCATCCTGGGTCTCTTCATCCTCGCCTGGGCGATCTGCGTGGCCCAACGCGACGTGACCCCGGTCGACAGCCTCTGGGGACTTGGAATGGGCGTGGTTGGGATCGCGACCTACCTGCAGACTGGCGGGGGGACGCCGAGGCGCATGGTGCTGACTGCGATCTGCCTCGCTTGGGCGCTGCGCCTCGGGAGCTACATGCTGTGGCGCTGGCGCGACCACGGTCCGGACGGGCGCTATGTTCGCCTGCTGGACAAGGCCAAGGCCGAGAGGGGCTGGGGCTATGGCTACGCCGCCTTCCGCCTGGTGTTCATGCTGCAGATGCCACTGCTCTGGCTGGTCTGCCTGCCGGTGCAGCTGGGCCAGGTCTCACCCGACGCCTCGCCGCTTGGCACGCTGGGGATCACCGGCGCGGTGATCGCCGTCTTCGGCCTGATGTTCGAGAGCCTGGCAGACGCCCAGCTCGTCGCCTTCAAGAAGACGCCTGGCAACGAGGGCAAGGTCATGGACCGCGGCCTTTGGCGCTATACCCGGCACCCGAACTATTTCGGCGACGCCTGCGTCTGGTGGGGCCTGTGGCTGGTGGCGGCGGAGACCAAGCTCGGCCTGTTCGCCGTGGTGGGTCCGATCTATCTCGTCTACACCCTGACCCGGTGGAGCGGCATGCCCACGGTCGAGGGCCGGATGCGGCGGCGCAAGCCGGACTATGAAGACTATGCGCGGCGAACGTCGGGCTTCATCCCCTGGCCCCCCAAGCCGCGCCAGAGCGCCTGAACGAGAGCCCTGCTTGACTCTGCCCTCCCATATAGCCGAGCGCCTGAGGCTGCCGGCCATCGCCGCGCCGATGTTCCTGGTCTCGGGCGTCGACATGGTGCTCGCCGCCTGCAAGGCCGGGATCATCGGGTCGTTCCCGGCCAACAACGCGCGGACGCTCGAGGAACTGGACGCCTGGATGGGGACGATCAATTCGACCCTGACCGCCGACGCGCCGCCCTGGGCGATCAACATCATGGTCCACCGCTCTTACGCCCGCTGGGAGGAAGAGCTGGAACTGGTTCTGAAGCACAAGCCGCCGATCGTGATCACGGCGCTGGGCAGCCCGGTCGCGGTGGTGCAGGCGATCCAGGCCTATGGCGGGCTGGTCTATGCCGACGTCAATTCGCTGACCTACGCGCAGAAGGCGGCCAAGACGGGCGTCGACGGCCTGATCCTGGTGGCTTCGGGCGCGGGCGGCCACACCGGTCCGCTGTCCGGCTTCGCCTTCGCCCCGGCGGTGCGCGAATGGTTCGACGGGACGGTCGTCTTGGGCGGCGGGATCGGCACAGGGCGCGCGATCCGCGCGGCGCGGATGCTAGGGGCCGACCTGGCCTATCTGGGCACCCGCCTGATCGCCTGCGCCGAAAGTCTGGCGGCGCCCGCCTACAAGCAGATGCTGATCGAGGCGACGGCCGAGGACGTGGTCACCTCGGCGGCTCTGACCGGCATTCCCGCCAACTGGCTGAAGGGCAGCCTGCTCGCCGCCGGCTACGACTCAGAGG
>CAMFIW010000540.1 GCA_945952355.1 uncultured Phenylobacterium sp.
GTCCCAGAGTAGCCCCAACAGGCCGCGGCGCGCCCCAGGCGCCGCGGTCTTTCGCTTGCCTGGGCGCCGCGCGGCCGCCTGGGCGGGAGCAACCTGAAGATGCGATCCAGCCGGGCGACGGCTTGGCCGCCCGCCGCGCGGGCTGATCGCACAAGGAAAGTTGCGCAAGACGGGCAAAATCGGCGATTGCAGGTCGACGGAACCAGGCCATGCCACGGACGGAGATTGGCGCGTGACGACGAAGGCGGAGAGCCCGGCCCATCGGCCGTGGTTGAAGTGGGCGGGCCTCGCCGTCGCGTCGGGCGTGCTGGCCGTCGCCGTCTGGGCGATCGCGGAGGACCTCGGCAGCGTGACCTGGGCGCAGGTCACGGCCGCCATCTCTGCGACGCCTCCCTTGGCCCTCGGCTTGGCGCTGGTCGCCCTGGCCTGCAGCTTTGCGGCCGCCTCGACCTTCGACGGCCTCGGCCTCGGCGTCATCGGCAAGCCGGCCCCGTGGGCCGAGACGCGACTGCCCTCGGTCCTGGCGTTCGCGCTGGCCAATGGCGGTGGCGTCGGCCTGGCCGTCGCCAGTGGCCTGAGATACCGCGCCTATCGTGACAGGAATCTCACCGGCGCCGATGTCGCCCTGCTCAGCGGCGCCGTCGCGGCCATCGGCCTCGCGGGCGGACTCGCCCTGGTCGGCATCGGCGCGGCGGGCCAACTGGCGGACGCAACCGCCGCCGCGCACCTTCCCAAGGGCGTGGGCGTGGTCCTGGCCCTGCTTGGGCTCAAGGCGCTGGCGGTGTTCATCCTGGCGCCCAGCGCGGGCCCGTTCGGCTTGGCCCTCCCCGCGCGCAGACTGCGCTTGGCCGCCATCTGCGCCAGCACCGTGGAGTGGTCGGCGGCGGCGGGATTGATGTACGCACTGCTGCCGGCGGAGACGCGCGGGCCGCTGCTCCACTTTTTCCCGGTGTTCGGTCTCGCCGGGCTGATGGGCGCCCTGAGCGGTCTTCCCGGAGGCGTCGGGGCGTTCGACGCCGTCGTCCTGGCGATCCTCGGCCCTAGGGTCGGTGTGCCGGCCACGGCCGGCGCGCTGATGCTCTACCGCTTGATCTATGTCCTGGGCCCCTTGCTCGCTGCGGCCGCGATCGGTGGTGCGGCCAGCCTCGGCGCCAAGGCGCGGAGCGGCGCGGCGGAGGTCTGGTCGATGGCCGCGCCGCGCATTTTCGGCGCCCTGACCTTTCTGTCGGGTGTCGTCATGCTGGTCTCGGTCGCGACGCCGGACGGCGCCCAGCGCCTTCGCCTGCTGACCCCGCTCGCGCCGCGCGGCCTGGTCGACGCCTCGCACTTCCTGGCCAGCCTGGCGGCCGTCGCGCTGCTGTTCCTCGCCTTCGGGCTGGGCGCCAGGCTGCGCCGAGCCTTCCTCGCGGCTCTCGTTGTGCTCATTCTCGCCGCGCTCGCGACCCTGGCCAAGGGCCTGAACTTCGAGGAAGCCGCTTTCCTGTCCGTGCTCGCGGCCCTGCTCGCCGCCAGCCAGCGCGCCTTCGATCGCCGTGGCTCCGGCCTCTTCGCCGAGGCGCTGACCCCCTCAGGCGTGGCCGCCGTGGTGGCGGCTCTGGCCGTGACCGCCTGGCTCGGCTTCTTCGCCTATCGCCAGGTCGACTATCGCGACGACCTGTGGTGGACCTTCGTCACCGATCGGGGCGCGCCGCGCTTCCTGCGCGCGCTGGCGGGGGCCGCCGCTCTCACGGCGGTGCTGCTGGTCTGGCGTTTCACGCGCCCCCATCCGAAGCCCGCCGCCGCCCCCACCGACGCCGAGCTGCAGACCGCCGCGCTGGCGCTGGGCGGCGCGGAGGACGCGACCGTCGACGCCAACCTCGTGTTCCTGCGCGACAAGTCCCTGATGTTCAGCCCCAGCGGACACAGCTTCGTCCAGTACGGCGCGCGCGGGACGAGCTGGATATCGATGGGCGATCCCGTCGGCCCGCGCGCCGAGCGAAAGGACATGATCTGGGCCTTCCGCGCGCTGTGCGACCACAACGGCGCCAACCCCGCCTTCTACGCCGTCCCGCGCGAGAGCGTCGCCGACTACGTCGATTGCGGCCTGGTCGCCACCAAGATCGGCGAGAGCGCCGTCGTGGACCTGGCCGACTTCAGCCTGGAAGGCAGCCGCCGAGCGAACCTGCGGCAGGCGTTCAACCGCGGACAACGCGAGGGCGTGGTCTTCGAGATCGTCCCGCCGGCCGGCTTCGACGCCATCGCGGCCGATCTGCGGCAGGTCTCCGATGACTGGCTCGGCATCCACCACGGCGAGGAGAAGGGCTTCAGCCTGGGTCGCTTCGACCCGGCCTACCTGCGCCACTTCCCCACAGCGCTGCTGCGCAAGGAGGGGCGCATCGTGGCCTTCGCCAACCTCTGGCGGACCCCCGACGGCCGCACCCTGTCCATCGACCTGATGCGGTACGGGCGGGACGCGCCGAAGAACGCCATGGATATCCTGTTCGTGCAGCTGATGCTGTTCGCGAAGGCCGAGGGCTACGCCCATTTCGAACTAGGCATGGCGCCCTTGTCGGGTCTCGAGGCGCGGCCGCTCGCCCCGACCCTCACGAGGATCGGCGCGTTCGTCTATGCGGAGGGCGGCGGCGTCTACGGCTTCGAGGGGTTGCGCGCGTTCAAGGAGAAGTTCGGCCCGCGGTGGGAGCCGGTCTATATCGCCGCGCCCGGCGGCTGGATCCTGGGCCGTTCCCTCGCCGACGCCGCTCTGCTCTCCAGCGGCGGCGTCCTGGGCCTGCTCCACTAGGCGGACGACGGGCGTCAGTCGCTCGGGTCGAGCCGCTCGCTCTCGGCGGCGATGTCGGCCGGCGGGTTCGGGAAGTCGTCCCAGGGCAGGTTCTTCTTGAGGACGTGGGCCCACCGGGTCAGCCATTCATCGCCGTCAGGATCGGCCCAGGCGTCCGACAGCTTGTAGGCCGGATCGCGCATGGCCGCCTCGAGCGTGACGGGCTGCAGGTTCTGCGAAGTCAGAATAGCGTCGAGGTCGTCGATCACGTCGGCGTTCAGGCGGCAGGCATGCAGCAGGAAGACGAAGGCGGGGCGGCGACCCAGGAGGTCCAGGCCGGCCT
>CAMFIW010000541.1 GCA_945952355.1 uncultured Phenylobacterium sp.
CCCTAGAAGCGCGCGGTCACCCCCACGAAGTAGCGACGGCCGTACAGGTCCCCATAGATTCGCGAGTTGAAGGATGGGGTTTCGTCGGTGAAGTTCACGATCCCGCCCCGCAGGGTGAAGGTCCCGAAGTCGTACTGCGCCGAGACCGTTTGCTGGTAGTTGGCCTTGATCACCGGCACAGGGGTCGACTCGATGGTCGCGGTGTAGCTCGAACGCACCGCGGGCAAGTAGTAGAGCGAGTAAAAGACCTTGAGCGGACCCTTGCTGTAACGCAGGTCGTAGCGGATGCGCCAATCCGGGGCCGAGGGCGTGTCCTGGCTGCGCGTCAGATCGAAGCCGGTGACCGAGGTCTCCTGGCGAGACGTATGGGTGGCCTCCGCGGCGACCTCCATCATGCCGAAGTCGCGGTCGTCGAACAGCCGTCCGAGCGGGAAACGGTAGTTGAGGTTATAGACCTCACCCCGGTACAGCACCGAACCGGCATTGAAGGTCGTCTCGCGCCCTGTCTGCAGGAAGCCCTTGGAGTCGCGGGTGAAGGTGTCGCAGAAGGAGGTCTGCTGCGGCTGGGTATCGTAGCAGACGCTCAGGAAGTTGTTGATCGTGAACGAAGACAGGCCATTGGTCAGGTCGATCTCGATCCGGTCGGCGCTCACCGTCAGCCCCGGAATGTACTTGGGCTCGTAGACCAGGCCATAGGTGGTGGTCTTGGAGAGCTCGTTCTTCAGGCCCGGATTGCCGCCCACCGTCAGAGCGACGAGGCCCGTATTGATCGCCGGATCGTTGAAGGACGCCAGCGGCCCGTATTCAGGATGCGCCGCGAATAGCGCCTGGCAGTTGGCCAGGCGAACGGCCGGGTTGGGTCCGCTGTTGATCAGGGTGCGATCGCACGGGTCCTGCGCCGGGTTGCCCGGGTTCACGCTCGTCGGTGCGAACTGCTGACCGAGCGTGGGGGCGCTGAAGTTGCGGCTGCGCGACGCCCGAAGGCCCAGGCCCCAACCGATCGTCCAGTTGCCACCGACGCCCCAGACGGTTTCCTGACCGGCCAGCGAATTGTCGACGAACCGATAGGACCCGTTGAAGTCCAGCGCCTCGACCAGCGGCAAGGTGAAGTCACCCCCTACGATCGGGATGAGCAGTTCGGCCGAATATTCGTTGGTGTTGTACTTTCCGGCTTCCGCGAAGCTTTCACCCTGGCCGGTGATGCCGGCGATGTTCGCGGCGAACGGCTGGAACTTCGCGCTCTCGGCCCTGTGCTCATACGCGATCGAGAATTTCGCCTTGCCCGCAGGCAGGGTGAGCAGGTCGCCGCCCAGCGTCAGCAGGAAGTCGTCCTGCTTGTTTTGGGTCGATCCCCCCACCGGCACCGAGAAATAGGCGACAGACGCCGCGTTCCCGCCATTTATGAACGGATTGAAGGCCACACATGCCGGGTCGTCGTTGGTGGTGATAGCGTCGGCGTTGACTGCGCAGACGATCGAGCCCGAGGCGGTCTTCACGGCGTTGAACGCGTTGGACGTCTTGGTCAGGTCGAAGTCCAGCACGGTCTGGCGCGATTTTGTCTCGCCGTGGCTAAACGAAGCGCTCCAGTAGAAATCCCGATCCAGCCAGTTGAAGTCGCCGTCCAGTCCTGCCTCGGCGCGCCACACGTCGGTCGTGGTCATGCGGTTCTGCGGGATCACGTCGTACATCTTCGACAAGACCAGGGGGCCACCCGCGGCGAAGCTGGGGCTGGCGGCGCTGAGCGTCGCGATCTGGGCCGGGGTTAGCCAGGGATTGGTCTTGGTGAAGGTGAAAGGCCCCTGCCCGCCTGGGGCGAAGCCGCCGACGAACTTGACGAGCCCCTGGGTGCCGATCTCGTCGTTGCCCTTCTCGCGAGAATAGAGGAGCTCGGTCGAGGCCTTGATGTGATCGGTGAGGTCGTAGTGCGCGACCAGAGTGCCGGTGTAACGCTCGACGCCGGTCGCCAAGGTCGACAGCCGGCGCGCATCGAGGCCCTGACCGCCCTCAGCCGAGCTGGAGGACGGACCGATGACGCCCGTATCGTAGGGGATCACCGAATTGCCGTCGGCCGAGAACTGCAGGGCCTGCCCGGTCCCGTTGCGAAGCAGGCCGGTCGGCGAGGTCGTGTTGGCGGTGAAGATCACCCCATTGGTGTTGTAGCGCCACAGGTGGCCGTTCAGGATCAGGCGGGTCGGCGGGATGCCATCCGTCGTCGAGGTGTTGGCCAGGTTGGTGACGCTGCGCACGCCGGTCTTGAAGAACTCGCGGTCGGCTTCCAGAAGCGGCTCGGTCTTCGAATACTCCAGGTCGACGGCGACGTTGCCGCGCCCCTCGGCGAAGTTCTTGCCCCAGGTGATCCGCCCGGCGGGACGTTGGTCATCGCCGTGCGAGCTGATGCCGTACTGGGCGTCGACCTCGAGCCCCTCGAAGTGGTCCTTCAGGATGTAGTTCACCACCCCGCCGATGGCGTCGGAGCCGTAGACGGCCGCGCCGCCGGCCTGGACCACGTCGATCCGCTCGATCAGGCCGGCCGGGATGATGTTCACGTCGACGCCGCGGTCGCCGAAATTGTCGCTCGAGGTGGAGACCATGCGACGCCCGTTGATCAGGGTCAGGGTCCGCCCGGCGCCCAGGTTCAGCAAGTTCGGGAACGTCTGGCCCGAGCCGGCGGGGATGCCCGAGAACGGCGGCTGGGCGAAGGAAGGCGTGTTGGATGTCAGCTGATTCAGCATATCGCCGACCTGGGTGAAGCCACGTTCCGTCAGGTCCTGCGCCGTGACCATGGCGACCGGAGCCGAGCTCGATGTGTCGGTGCGTCTTATCCGCGACCCGGTCACCACCAGTTCGGCGACGCCGTTGGTGCTGACTTCACCCTTCCCGCCCGAGGCCGGATCCGAGGCCACGCCCTCCCGCCCCACCGAGATCACACCGGCGCTGGTGCGTTTGACCGCCAGCCCGCTGCCGGCCAGCAGATGCTCCAGCCCCCCGTCGACGCCGTAGTTCCCCACGAGAGCGGGCGCCGAGCGGCCACGCACGTCGTCCTCGGCGAAGATGATTTGCTGATGAGAGGCCTGGGCGAAAG
>CAMFIW010000542.1 GCA_945952355.1 uncultured Phenylobacterium sp.
GCCCACGCGCGGGCGCCCTGGATCGTGGTCTGGGACGATCACGAGACGGCCAACGACAGCTACAAGGACGGCGCCCAGCATCACGACCCCGCGACCGAGGGCGACTGGAACAGCCGCAAGGCCCGGGCGATCAAGGCCTACTACGAGTGGATGCCGATCCGCGAGCCGGCGGACCACGGCTACGACATCCAGCGCAGCTTCCACTTCGGCGATGTGGCCAGCCTGATGATGGTCGAGACCCGGCTCACGGCCCGCGACAAGCAGCTCGTCTACGAGCGCGACCTCAAGGACGACGTCGCCGCGTTCAGGGCCCGGCTCGCCGAGCCGCGCCGGATGATGGGCCCCGAGCAGGAGGCCTGGTTGGAGGGCGAGCTCGCCGCGTCGGTCAAGGCGGGCCGGCCCTGGCAGATCCTCGGCAACGAGGTGGTCATGGCGCGACTGTCCATGCCCAGCCTCAAGAAGGCCATGGGCGAGGAGGCCCTGGCCGCCGCCCTGGCGAAGATTCCCGACGGCGCCGCGGCCGGTCGCCGCCTCGACCGCATGGAGAAGATCGCCGGACTCGGCCTGCCCTACGGTCTCGACATGTGGGACGGTTATCCGCAGGCGCGCCAGTCGCTCTACGCCCTGATCCGCAAGGCCAAGGCGAACGTCATCGTGGTCAGCGGCGACAGCCACGCCTTCTGGGCCAACGAGCTCTATGACGCCGTCGAGGGCGGGAACCGAGTGGCGGTGGAGTTCGGCACGACCGGAATCACCAGCCCCGGCGGCGGCGACGCCCTGCCGGGCGTCCCGCTGGGCGAAGCCTTCGCCAAGGCCAGCCGCGAAGTGATCTTCAACGACCAGGCCGCAAAGGGTTTCGTCCTGCTGACCCTGACCAGGACCGAGGCCAAGGGCGAGCTGGTGGCCGTCTCGACCATCCTGGACAAGGCCTATACGGTGAAGACCCTCAAGGCCTTCACCGCCAAGCCCGGCCCGAACGGCGTCTCGGCCCTGACCGAGGTCTAGCGCCGGTCGAGGGCCAGCCGCAGGCCGAAGGCCACGAACACTCCGCCGGTCAGGCGGTCGAGGCCGCGCACCACGGCGGCGCGGCGCAGCGCCTTGGCGATCGGGCGGGTGGCCGCGATCAGCAGGGCGAACCACAGCACGCTGAGAAGGACGTGGATCGCGGTCAGGCCCAGCATGAAGGGCGCCGCGGGCACGCCAGCCGGAAGGAACTGCGGCAGGAAGGAAACGTAGAACACGCCGATCTTCGGATTGAGCATGTTGGACAGGAAGCCGCGCCGCATCCAGGCGGTGTCGCTCCCCGCCCGGGCGCTGTCGCCGGCGGCGACGTCGAAGCGATCGCGCGGCTTCAGGATCAGGTTGACCCCCAGCCAGACCAGATAGGCCGCCCCCGTCCATTTCAGGACCGTGAAGGCCAAGGCCGAGGCATGCAGCACCGCGCCCAGGCCAAAGGCCACCAAGCCGCCCCAGACGAAGCATCCCGCCATGATGCCGACCGCGGCCAGGATCGAGCGCTTGGCGCCTTCCACGGCGGCGGTACGCAGGATCAGGGCGGTGTCGAGCCCCGGCGTGACTGTCAGCAGGGCGGCTGCGACGGTGAAGGCCGCGAGCGCCTGGGCGACGGTCATGGCCGTTCCTCGAGCTTGCCGTCCAACTCCACGCGGTAGAAGCAGGAGCGGAAGCCGACGTGGCAGGCGCCGCCGTCGCCCTGGGGCAGGACCTTCAGCAGCACCGCGTCCTGGTCGCAGTCGACCCGCAGTTCGACCAGCTTCTGGATCTGGCCCGAGGTCTCGCCCTTGTGCCAGAGCTCGTTGCGCGAGCGGCTGAAATAGACCGCCTCGCGGATCTCCAGGGTCCGGGCCAGAGCCTCGGCGTTCATCCAACCCAGCATCAGCACCTCGCCGGTTTCGGCGTGCTGGCAGATCGCCGCGATCAGGCCGTTGGCGTCGAACCGGGGCGCGAGCAGGTCGCCGCGCTCCAGCGCGTCCTTGGACGCGGCGGTCGGGAAGGAGGGCTGGGTCATCGCCTTGCTATAGCCCTCGTTGCGGGCGAGGGGGAGGAACAACCGGAGCAAATCATGACGACCAGCCGCCGAAGCCTGATCGCCGCGGGCGCCGCCTTGGCGCTGCCGGGACAAGCCTTCGCCGCCTGGCCGCTGCGCCACGCCAGAGGGCCGCAGGGCTGCAAGGGTCGGGTCGCCTATGCTGGCGCGCCGCTGCATGCGGGGTTGGATCCGGCCCTGTTCGACGCCGCGGCCAAGGCGGCGGCCGGCCGCGTGACGCCCTTCGCCAGCGACTTCCTCGACGAACGGCTGGAAAAGATCGCCCAGACCATGAAGACCAAGTCGTTCTCGGCGGCCATTGCACGGTCGGACGGCTCGCTCTGGACGCTCGCGACCGGAGCCGCCCCAGAGGCCTTCGAATGGCCGGGCCTCGGTGAGGTCTTCCTCGCGACCGCCGTGCTGCAACTGGTCGAGGAGAACAAGCTCACCCTGGAGACGACCGTCGAGCACTGGGCGCCCGAGGTCGCGACCGCGCGCTGGCTCACCATCGAGGACCTGCTAAGCCAGGTGAGCGGCCTGGCCGCACCGGCCCAGCCGGGCGGCGCGCCGGCCGCCGCCTTCTGTCCCGGCGCGGGCTGGTCGCCCGAACCGGCCGCCTACGACCTGCTGGGCCGCGTGGTGGCCGCCCTGGACAACAAGCCCCTGGCCCAGGCCCTGACCTATCGTGTGGTCGAGGGCGTCGAGATGAGGGAGACCAAGGTCTCCGCCGGGCCGGGCGGCGTCGTGGTCACGGCCTCGGCCTCCGACGCCGTGCGCTTCTGGCGCGCCCTGCTGGGCGAGCGGCTGCATACCCAGGCGGTGACGCGGCGCCGTTTCGCCCGGCTCTATCCGATGACCGCCGCGCCGACCCGCACCTGGTGGGGACAGGGCGTGATGGTCAGCGACCTGGCCGCCGACAAATACAATCAGGCCGACATCTGGCTGGGCCTCGCGCGATCGCGGCCGGGCGTGGCGGCCACGATCGCCTATTCCCCCAGGCGACGCGCCTTCTGCGCCGCCGCCCTGAC
>CAMFIW010000543.1 GCA_945952355.1 uncultured Phenylobacterium sp.
GGGCCGGGGGGGGGGGGCGGGCGGGGGGGCGGGGGGGGGGTGGAGAGCGACAAGGCGGGGAGTGCGAGCTACGCCCCGAGCACGGGCGTCTACTATCTCGACTTCCCCGATCCGCGGACAGTGGTCGTGACCCTGCGCTATTCGCTCTGAGTCAGCGGCGCCCTAGAAGGACATCACGAACCGGGCGCCTTGGCCGGTGAGCCGCGCGGTCGCGGTCAGCCGGCCGCCCTGGCTGGCGACCGCTTGCCGCGCGAAGCTGAGCCCGACCCCGTTGCCTTGCGACTTGGTGGTGAAGAACGGCCGGAATATTTCCTCGGCCACGGAGGCCTCCACGCCCGGACCGTTGTCCTCGACGCTCAGGACGGCGCCGTCGCCCGTCGCCTGGCCCGAGAGCCACACGGTCGGCGGCGTGTCGCGGCCGGACAGCGCGGCCTCGGCGGCGTTGGTCAGCAGGTTGATGAGGGCCTGTGCGGTCAGGTCGGGGTCCAGGCGCATCATGACATCGGGGCTCGGTCGGGAGAGCCGCAAAACCAGGCCCTCCGCCCGCCAGCGCGTCTCGAAGAGCTGCGCCGCCTCGTCCAGCAGGCCGCCGAGGCTGACCACCTGGAAGCTGGGCTCCGGGAGGCGCGCCAGCTGGCGGTAGGCTTCCACGAACCGGTGCAGGCCGTCGGCGCGCCGTGCGATCACTTCGACGGACTCTCGCGCCGTGGCGACCTGTTCCGGCGCGCCATCGGCCAGCAGTTCGGCCGCGCTCTGGGCCAGGGAAGCGAGCGGGGTCAGGGAGTTCATGATCTCGTGGCCGAGGATCTGGAGCAGCTCTTTCAGGGCGGCGGCCTCGGCGGCTTGAATCTCCGCCTCGATGTCGGTGAGCGCCGCCAGGCGCTGCGCCCCGGCCGATCCGACCACATCGGCCACGGACAGGGCGTAGGTGCGGAGCGTCCCGCCGGCCTCGAGGCGTACGGCGCGACCCTGGTCGGGCGAGGCCGCGAGAATGGCTCGGCCCAACTCGCCCGCCGGGTCCGCCAGCACGTCATCGGTGCGGAACATCCGCCGTGCGGCACGGTTCACGGCGAAGAGCGGGCGATCGGCCTGGACCGCCAGCAAGGGCGTCGGCGCCTGGTCGAGGAACGCCTGCAGCGTGCGCCGCCTGCGCTCGTCCTCCAGGTGGGCGGCGGAGGGCTCCGAAGGGTCTGGCCTGGGGAGATCGCGCCCGGCGCCCAGGCTCGCGGTCGCCGCGGCCACGGAGACCACCGCCGCCAGCAACGCATTGGCGTGCAGACCGGAGCGCCATGCGACATAGGCCAGAACGCCGCCCGCCACGGCCACCGCCTGGACACCGATCGCGGCGGCGAGCCGCCTAGAGATCATGCTTCACCATTCGCCGATAGAGCGCGGCCCGGGTCAGACCGAGTTCGCGGGCGGCCTGGCTGACATTGTGGGCATGCCGACGCAGCGCCGCCTCGATGATGGCCTTCTCCGAGCGCGCGAGGTTGAGGTCCGCCTTCCGAGGGTCAGCCGTGTCGGCGATCCCGGTCGGTGCGAAATCGGCCGGGGCCAGGGCGCGGTCGCCGGCCAGCACCACCGCCCGCTCGGCCGCCTGTCGCAGCCCCCTCACCTCCCCCGGAGGCGGGTGGTCGCGCAGGTTCGCGACGACCTCCGGGTCCAGGGGCCGCACGAGGCGTCCGTAGCGCCGCGCGAACAGTCGCACGAAGTGATCGGCCAGGAGGACCAGATCGTCCTCGCGGTCACCGAAGCCAGGCAGCCGAATCTCCACCGTGGCGAGCCGGTCGGCCAGGTCTGTCCGCAGGCCTTCCAGGCCCGTCCGCCCCGTGGTGGACATCAGGCGGACATCGCGTCCGGAATCCAGGACCGCGAGCAGTTCGGCCTGCCCCGCCGGCGGCAATGCTCCCGCCTCCTCGAGCAAGAGCGCGCCACCTAGGGCCTGGTCGGCCGCGCGGAAGACGACGCCGGCGTCGGCGCCGAGGCTGCGCGCATCGAGGGTGACCAGGGGCCCCGCGCGGCGGGACCTGGCGTGGAGGCAGCGCGCGACCAGGCTCCGCCCGGTTCCCGCCTCGCCCCGCACAAGGACGGACGCCGCCGTCGGGGCCGCCAGGGTCACGCGTTCGCGGACCCGCGCCATCGCCGGGCTGTCGCCCAGGATCAGCAACTCCTCATCGAGGACCGCCGGTCCGGCGGCCGCGCGGCGCTGGCGGCGGAGCTCGCGGGCCGCGCCCACCGTCTCCACGAACCGCGCGTTGTTCCACGGCTTCATGACGAAGTCCGTGGCGCCGGCCTTCATCGCCGCCACCGCCACATTGACCCCGCTATGAGCGGTGACCACCACGACGACCGCGTCGGGATCATGGCTCCTGATTTCGGAGAGCCAACCAAACCCCTCCGCGCCGGTGGTGGCGCCCCGGGTGAAGTTGAGGTCCAGCAGTATGACGTCGATCGGGCGCTCCGCCAGGGAGCCCCACGCCGCCGAGAGGCTGGAGGCGGTCACGACCTGGAACCCGTTCCGTTCCAACAGGACCCGCGCGGCGACGAGCACGTCCGGATCGTCGTCCACGACCAGCACCTGGCCGGATTCACTTGACAGCCCCTGCACCATGTCCGGAAACGAACACCTCGTCCGAAAGCGGGCGCCGAAGCCCCGGAAACGCCGAAAAACCTAAAGGATACGCGCTCTTAGGCTGACCGAAACTTGCGATAACCTCAAGCCGAACCTGTTCCCTTGGCCCTGAGGATGCTCCCTTTCGCATGATGTCGCCGAGCCACGCATCCGAGTCCATGGACCGGCCCGTCGCAAGGGCCGCGCGAGGCCGCCGCCGCTTGTTCGCCGCCGCCGCGCTCGCCGCCGCCGCCCTGGCCGCCGTGGGGGCCGGTCTCTGGTTCATGCCCTCCTCCCGCGCCATCGCCCTGAAACGCGGCGAGGTCGAGGTGGCCGCGGTCGCCTCGGCGCCGTTCGAGGACTACCTGCCGCTCCGCGCCGAAGTCGCCCCGCTGACGAGCGTCTATGTGACGGCGGTGGAAGGCGGCCAAGTCAGCGAGGTCCTGGTGCAGGA
>CAMFIW010000544.1 GCA_945952355.1 uncultured Phenylobacterium sp.
GACCAGGCCCGTTCCACGGGATCGCGCAGCATCAGCACCAAGCGGATCGCCGGATGGTAGGCGCGGATCCGCTCCAGGGCGCCTGGCCAATAGATGTAGATCGGCGTCGCCTCGCCGCGGATCGCCGGCGCGCTCCAATCGAAGCGGGCGTGGTAGTCGGCGTAGTCCGGCGCCGACCAGTCGCGCGCCTCGTCGTCGAAGAAATGCAGCTCCTTCGCGTCCGGCAGGCCGATGGCCGGGTCGTCGGCAAGATGGTCGAACAGCGCCGTGGTGCCGGCCTTCTGGGCCCCGACCACGATGAAGTCTACGCGCCGGTCGTCGGTCATCTCACCCAGGATCCTATTTTCCGCGGCCTGAACGCGCCGCGACCTTCCACCTCCCCTGGATAAGGGTTCATCGATCGCAAGACACGCGATATGAGGAGCCCGGCGCGGGGCGTCTCGGATCGTATCCAAAGGGCGAAGTCGTTGAACACCAATCCGTTTGATCTTCTGACCCGCCGCGCGGCGGCGACCCGGGCGGGTTGCGCTCGATGAAGGCCGTGATCCTGGCCGGCGGGTTCGGCACCCGCATTTCCGAGGAAAGCCACCTGCGGCCCAAGCCGATGATCGAGATCGGCGGCCGTCCGATCCTGTGGCACATCATGAAGCTGTTCTCCCACTTCGGGGTGAACGAGTTCGTCGTCTGCCTCGGCTACCGCGGCTACATGATCAAGGAGTACTTCACCAACTACGTCCTCCACAACGCCGACCTCACCGTCGACCTGGGGCGGGGTTCGGTCGAATACCACGCGACCAATCATGAGCCGTGGAAAGTGACCCTGGTCGACACCGGCGCCGAGAGCATGACCGGAGGGCGCCTGCGCCGGGTCGCCGACTACCTGACCCCCGGCGAGCCCTTCTTCTTCACCTATGGCGACGGCGTCGCCGACGTGGACCTCGCCGCCCTGCTGGCCTTCCACAAGGGCCATGGCAAGCAGGCGACGGTGACGGCCGTCTCGCCGCCCGGCCGCTATGGCGCGCTGGAGATCGTCGACGGCGGCGTGCGCCGCTTCGTCGAGAAGCCGCCGGGCGACGAAGGCCTGATCAATGGCGGCTTCTTCGTGCTCCAGCCCGAGGTGGTCTCGCGCATCGCCGGAGACAGCGTGACCTGGGAGGCCGAGCCCCTGCAGGGCCTGGCGCGCGATGGCGAACTGATGGCGTTCCACCATGCGGGCTTCTGGACCGGCATGGACACCTTGCGCGACAAGAACAATCTGGAAGCGCTCTGGGCGTCGGGCGAGGCGCCTTGGCGGCTCTGGAAATGACCCGGCCCAGCGCCGGCTTCTGGGCCGGCAAACGCGTGCTTCTGACCGGTCACACGGGCTTCAAGGGCTCGTGGGCGGCCGTTTGGCTGGCGCGCCTCGGGGCTCAAGTGACCGGGCTCGCGCTGGCCCCGAACCAAACCCCGGCGCTGTTCGATCTCGCGGGCGTCGGCGGGCTCGTCGAATCGCTGATCGTCGACCTGCGGGATGCCGGCGCCGTCGAGCGCGCCCTGGCGGGGCGCGAGTTCGACCTCGTGCTGCACATGGCCGCCCAGCCCATCGTACGGGCGTCGATCGAGGATCCGGTGGGCACCTTCGCCTCAAACGTGATGGGCACGGCGCACCTGCTCCAGACGCTGCGCGGCCAGCCGGCGCTGAAGGCGGCGCTCTGCATCACCTCCGACAAGGTCTATGCCAACGCCGAGACCGGCCGCGCCTTCGTCGAGACCGACGCCCTGGGCGGCAAGGACCCCTATTCGGCCTCCAAGGCGGCCAGCGAGATCGTCGTCCAGAGCTTCGCCCGCAGCTTCTTCGACCGCGCCGGCGTGCCGGTGGCGACCGCCCGCGGCGGCAATGTGATCGGCGGCGGCGACTTCTCCCGCGACCGCCTGGTGGCCGACATCGTCCGGGCCGGCGCCAGCCAGGGCGCGACCGTGTTGCGGCACCCCGAGGCGACGCGCCCCTGGCAACATGTGCTCGACTGCGTGGCGGGCTACCTCGTCTATCTGGAGCGCTTGGCCGCCGATCCGCAGGCGCCGCGCGCGCTCAACTTCGGGCCCCGCCCCGGTGGGCCGGAAGTGACCGTCGGCGAGCTCGCCACCCGCGCCGTCGAGGCGCTGGGCGCCCGGCCGTGGGTCCATGAGCCCGATCCCCATTCGCTCGAGGCCAAGAGCCTCGGTATCGACGCCGGCCAGGCCCGCCGCGTGCTCGGCTTCGAGAGCCGGCTGGACGCGCCGGTCGCCGTCGAATGGACGATGGACTGGTATCGGCGCCAGGCCGACGGCGAGGATGCGCTCGCCCTCGTCCAGGCCCAGATCACACGCTACGAAGAGTTCTGATGACCGCCCCCGCCTGCCGCTTCTGCCACGCGCCCCTGACCCAGGACTTCGTCGACCTGGGCCGCCAGCCGCTGGCCAATTCCTACCTGACCCAGGCCCAGCTCGATGCCGGGACCGAAGGCTTCTACCCGCTGCACACCCGCGTCTGCGGAAACTGCTTCCTGGTGCAGGCGGACGATCCGGTCGCGGCCGACGCCATCTTCGACGACGGCTACGCCTACTTCTCATCCTATTCGGAGAGCTGGGTCGCCCACGCCAGGAGATATGCCGAGGCCATGGCCGCGCGATTCGGCCTCGGGCCTCGGTCGCTGGTCATCGAAGTCGCCAGCAACGACGGCTATCTGCTGCAGCACTTCAAGGCGATGGGCGTCCCGGTTCTGGGGATCGAACCCACCGCCAACACCGCCGAGGTGGCGATCGAGAAGGGCATCCCCACCGAGGTCTCGTTCTTCAACGACGCCACCGGCCGGGAGCTTGCGGCGCGAGGCGTCGCCGCCGACCTGATGGCCGGCAACAACGTCCTGGCCCACGTGCCGGACATCGGCGCCTTCGTGGCCGGCTTCCCGCATGTGCTGAAACCGCAGGGCGTTCTGACCTTCGAGTTTCCGCACCTGCTGAACCTGATCGAGAGGGTGCAGTTCGACACGATCTATCACGAGCACTTCAGCTACCTGTCGCTGCTCGCTGTGGAAAAGGT
>CAMFIW010000545.1 GCA_945952355.1 uncultured Phenylobacterium sp.
CTTTCACCCCCTGGAGCCGGCGCATGCCCAAGATCCGAACGGAAATCCTGCTCGACGCGGCCCCAGACCAGGTCTGGGCCGTATTGGCCGACTTCGACCGCTACGCCGAATGGAACCCGCTGAACATCCGCGCCGAGGGGCGGGCCGAACCAGGCGCCAGGATCCGCATGACCTTCCTGAACCTCGCCCGGCCGGGGGGCGGGGCCACCATCGACCAGACGGTGACCCTGACCACCTGCGAGCCCTGCCGCGCGCTGGCCTGGACGGGACGCATCCCGTTGCTGTTCCACGGCCGCCACCATTTCGAGCTTGCGCCAGAGGGGCGGGGGACGCGCCTGCGGCATGGCGAGGACCTTGGCGGCCTGATCGCCGCGACGTTCTCCACCGAGCGCATCGCCCGAGACTTCACGCCGGCCTACGAGGCCGTGAACCGGGCTCTCGCCGCGCGGCTCGCCCAGGGCGCAGCGGCCAGCGGGGCATGATCACCGATCCCTGGTTCTACGCGGTCGCCGTGCCGGCCGTGATCCTGCTGGGCCTGGCCAAGGGCGGCTTCGCCGGCATCGGGGTGGTTGCTGTCCCCCTGATTGCGCTCGCCGTCCCGCCAGTTCTGGCGGCCTCGATCACCCTGCCGATCCTGATCGTGCAGGACGTGGTCAGCGTCTGGTCATTCCGGAGGACCTGGAGCGGGAGGATTCTCGCGCTGATGCTGCCCGCCGCGGCCGTGGGCATCTTCGGCGGCTATGCCCTGGCGGCCTATGTCCGGCCGGCGGCCGTCGAACTGGCGGTGGGGGCGATCTCGATCGCCTTCGCGGTCCAGCGCCTTTGGGTGGAACGATCGGGCGCGCCGGTGCGCGAGGCCCGGCCCGAGGGCCTGCCGTGGCGTGGCGTCCTGGCGGGGGTCGCGGCGGGGTTCACCAGCCAGATCAGCCATGCCGGCGGGCCGCCGTTTCAGATGTACGTCCTGCCCAAGCGCCTGCCGCGCGACACCTTCGTCGGCACGAGTTCGCTGTTCTTCGCGGCCGTGAACTGGATGAAGGTCCCGGCCTATCTGGCGCTAGGTCAGTTCACCCACAAGGCCCTGATGACGGCCGCGGTCCTGCTGCCGCTGGCGATCGCCTCGACCTGGGCCGGCGTCTGGTTCGTCCGCCGCGTGCCGGCGGAACGGTTCTACCAGGTGATCTACGTGCTGCTCATCGGCGTCGGTGGCAAGCTGGCTTGGGATGGCGCGGCGGGCCTGCTGCCGGCCTAGAAGGGCGTGTAGACCCGCAGGCGGTGGCCGTCGGGGTCGAGCGCCGTGAAGGTGTGGCCGAAGTCCATGTCGACGGGCGGCTGAAGTATGGCCAGGCCGCGCGTGCGCCAGTCGGCGTAGGCGGCCTCGACCGCGGCGACGTCGGGGAGGGCGAACGCCAGTTCCACGCGGCCGCCGAGGACGCCCGGCGGCGAGGCCGGCTCTACGGTGTGACGCGACCACAGGCCCAGCCGCACGCCGGTGTCGAGCTGGAACATGGCGAAGGTCGGCTGGGCCTCCAGCGGCTCCAGGCCCAGGAGGTCGCCGTAGAACCTGGCGCTTTCCAGGGGGGCGTCGACATAGAGGAGGATCAGGTCCGGATGCGGCATGGCGCGCCTCGCTGCGGCTTCGATGCTGGCCACCATGCCGCCGGCCTGCTGACAGGGTGTGGCGGCAGGGTGTCAGAACGCGCCGTGGCGGCCGGCGCCGGAGGCGAAGCGCGCGGCGCCCTCGCGGCTCTCGCCCGTGGCGAGCGTTTCGCGCCCCAGAGCGGTCTCGTGGAGCATGGCGGCCTCCCAGTCCAGCGACCACTGGGCGATGGCCGACGCGCGATCGTTGCGCAGGCAGGTCTGCGGAAAGGCGGAGATCTGGGCGGCCAGTTCGAGGGCGGCGTCGAGCGCCTGGCCTTTCGGCGCCACGCGGTTGGCGAGACCCATGACCAGGGCCTCGGGGGCGACGACCGGGCGTCCGGTCAGGATAAGGTCCATGGCCCGGGAGTGCCCGATCAGGCGGGGCAGGCGAACGGTGCCGAGGTCGATGAGGGGCACGCCCCAGCGGCGGCAGAAAACGCCGAAGACCGCGTCCTCGGCGGCGACGCGTAGATCGCACCAGCAGGCGACCTCGAGTCCGCCGGCGACGGCATGGCCTTCGATGGCGGCGATCACCGGTTTGGAGAGGGACAAGCGCGTGACGCCCATGGGCCCAAGGTCGCCGTCGCGACGGACCGGATTGCCGCGGCCCTCGGCCACGCCCTTGAGGTCGGCCCCGGCGCAGAAGGCGCCGTCGCGTCCCTGGAGGACGGCCACATCAAGACCGGGATCGGAGTCGAACGCCTTGAAGGCGTCATAGAGCGCCTGGGCGGTGGGACCGTCGACGGCGTTGCGCGCCTCGGGCCTTTCGATGGTGACTATGGCCGTGCGGCCGCGGGTTTCGACACTGACGGTGGACATGGCGGATCTCCGGGTTCGACCACAGCTTAGCGGCTCCCGGCCGGTTGACAGGTGAAATTACGTGCGTAAGACATGAGCGCTTCGCATGCGCAAGGCGCCCGCAGGGGCGCGACAGGCCCGGCTGCAACCGGGTCGACCTCAGGGCGGCGCGACAGGCCGCGCCGCCCTATCTTCCTGATACAAACGGGCCTTTGCGCCGCCGCAATCACGGTGGAACCTGAGCATGACAGGAGAGTCCCCATGCGTATCGCCCCAGCCCTCTTCGCCCTGCCCTTGGCCCTGCCGCTGGCGGCGCGGGCGGAGGAGGCCGTGGCGACCGCCGGGGCCGGCGCGCCGCCGGCTGTCGCCGACGACACCGCCGCGCAGATCGACGCCTTCATCCGCAGCGCGCCGCCGGCCAAGCTGGACGACGGCACACCGGACGGCGTGGTGCCACCGGAGCGCAAGGTCCACGGTTCGGTCGGCGTCGCGGTGGGGTCGGGCGGCTATCGCAGCGCCTATGCGACCAGCGTGATGCCGGTCGGCCAGAACGCGACCCTGGGCATAGCGGTCTCGGAGACCCGGTTCGGCAAGTCGGGCGGGCCCGGTTGGGGATTTG
>CAMFIW010000546.1 GCA_945952355.1 uncultured Phenylobacterium sp.
CCACTAATAGGGAACGGGAGCTGCGTATAGACCGTCGTGCGACAGTTTAGTTCTACCCTCCTGATGAGGTGTTTTTTCCATGGGAATCCTCCTCAGTACCACAGGACCCTCAGTTTAAGACATTTGAGGCATCTGCATCGCCCAGGACCCGAAAGGCTGGCGCGCCTGGTTCCGCGCCGCGGGCCTTGCGGAGGCGCCTGAGGGGCGCGAGGTCTGGTTTGACAACCTGATGACCGCCCTGCAGGCGGCGGTCGACGGGGTGGGCGTGGTCCAGGCTCCCCTGCCGCTGGTGGCGCACCACCTTCAATCAGGCCGGCTCGTGGCGCCGTTCGCCGTCACCATGCGCTCCAAGCAGGCCTACCGCCTGGTCTGCCGGCGAGGTGAGGAGGACTTGCCGAAGATCGCCCGGTTCCGCCGCTGGCTGAAGGCCGAGGTGGCGGAGGCTTCCTAGCTCCTCGACTGTCCGGCGAGGCCCGGATCGACTAGTTTCCGCCTTCGAGCAGTCGGCGCGCGATCACCTGGGCCTGGATCTCGCCTGCCCCCTCGAAGATGTTGAGGATTCGGGCGTCGGCCAGCAGGCGGCTGACCGGAGTTTCCATCGCGAAGCCCGTGCCTCCATGGATCTGCACCGCATTGTCCGCCGCCGCCCAGGCGACGCGCGCGGCGACCAGCTTGGCCATGCCGGCCTCCAGGTCGCAGCGACGACCTTCATCCTTGGCGCGGGCCGCGAACCAGGCGAGGCGGCGGGCGCCCAGCAACTCCGCGGCCATCATGGCGAGCTTGTTGGCGACCCGTGGAAATTCCGCGATCGACTGGCCGAACTGCCGGCGCTCCAGGGCATAGGCCAAGGCGACGTCCAGGGCTGCCTGGCCGACGCCGATGGCGCGAGCCGCGGTCTGGATGCGGGCGCTCTCGAACGTCGCCATCAGCTGGGAGAAGCCCTCCCCCGCCCGACCGCCGAGCAGGTTTGCGTCGGGAACCTCGAACCCGTCGAAGCCGATCTCGTATTCCTTCATGCCGCGATAGCCGATCACGCCGATCTCGCCCCCACTCATGCCAGGCGCCGGGAAAGGATCCTCCACGGTTCCGCGCGGCTTCTCGGCGAGGAACATGGAGAGGCCGCGATGATCCTTCGAAGATGGATCGGTGCGGACCAGCAGGGTCATCAGGTCGGCGCGGGCCGCGTGGGTGATCCAGGTCTTGGCGCCCGTCACCTTCCAGGTCTCGACCTCCTTGATCGCGCGGGTGCGCAGCGAGCCGAGGTCGGACCCGGACTCGGGCTCGGTGAAAACCGCGGTGGGGATGATCGCGCCCGACGCGATGGCCGGCAGGAAGCGGTCCTTCTGGTCCGCCGTCCCGTGGGCGAGGATCAGCTCAGTCGCGATCTCCGAACGGGTGCCGAGCGAGCCCGTTCCGATCCAGCCGCGCGACAGGGCTTCTGAGACCACGCACATGGCGGTCTTGCCCATGCCGGAGCCCCCATAGGCTTCAGGCGCCGTCAGGCCGAAGACGCCGAGGCTCGCCAATTCCTCGAGCAGCGCCAGCGGAATGAGCTCGTCCTTCAGGTGCCAGCCGTGGGCGAAGGGGGCGATGCGCTCCAGGGCGAAGGCGTTGAACTGCTCGCGGACCAGGTCGAGGGTCTCGTCCAGACCACTGGCCTCCAGCGCGGGGTGAGCCCTGGCGTCGGCCAGCAGCTCGACGATTCGGGCCTTGACCGCCTGGGTCGCGCCGGGGCGGAACACCTCGGCCGCGGCCGCCAGCTTGCCGCCATCGAGGCCGAGATCGCCCGGTCGGAAGGTCTCGCCCTGGTTCATCGGGACGCCGCCGGCGAGCTGGCTCAGATATTCGAAGGCGAGAAGCTGGGCCGGCAGGGCCTCGGCCTCGCCGAGCCGGGCGTCGGCCTGCATCGCGGCCGCCCAGGCGGCGGTCTGGCGCAGGGTTTCGGAATAGGCTGCGGCCCAGGCCAGGCCGTGGGCGACATGCTGTTCGAGATCCAGCGCCTTGCGATCGAGCCGCCCGCCCGGGGCGACGCGCTCGGCGACGGCGGCGCGCGCGGCCGCTACATAGGCGTCGGCCTGGCCGGCCGCGGCGTAGAGCTTATTGGGCAGGTCCGGCAGGATCAGGATGTCGCGCATCAGGAACGACTACAGGGGATGCTTGCCGCCCGCCACTCGCGCCGCTACGGCAGCTAGACAACAAAGACGGAGGAAGGCCCATGCTCGTCGTCCATCACCTGAACGACTCGCGCTCGCAGCGCATCCTGTGGCTCCTGGAGGAGCTGGGCCTTCCCTACGAGATCAAGAACTACGAGCGGGACGCCGCGACCCGGCTGGCGCCGCCGGAGCTCACCGCCGTCCACCCGCTCGGCAAGTCGCCGGTGATCACCGACGGCGGGGCGACCATCAACGAGTCGGGGGCGATCATCGACTACATCGTCCGCCGCCATGCCGGCGGCCGCCTGGCGCCCGATCCAGCCAGCGCGGACTACGATGTCTACCAGCAGTGGCTGCACTATTCCGAGGGTTCGGCCATGCTGCCCTTGATGCTGTTCATGTATGTGGGCCGCCTGGGCGACGCGGGCGCGCCGCTGCATCCACGCCTGGAGAGCGAGATCGCCAACCACCTCGGCTATGTGGACGCGTCCCTGGCCGGCAAGGACTGGCTGATGGGCGACTTCTCGGCCGCCGACATTCAGATGAGTTTCGTGGGCGAGGTCGCGGGCGCCTTCGGCCGGTTCGGCCAGTTCCCCAACATCGCCGCCTGGGTGAAGCGCTTCCAGGACCGTCCCGCCTATCGCAAGGCGCTGGAAAAGGGCGGGCCGTACAATCTGGGACCGCGCGACTAGCGGCCCCAGGGATCGTCTTCGACGCCGTCCAGGAAATCGAACACCGCGGCCTTGGTCAGGCCGTGCGGGATGGCGTTGAAGTGGTCGCAGCCGGGTAGGACCTTGGCGCGGCCGTCGCCGAACCAGGGGTCGACATGTCGGGTCAGGACGCGGCCAGGACCCTGTCTCTTATACACATCTGACGCTGCCGACGATATGCAGTGTGTAGA
>CAMFIW010000547.1 GCA_945952355.1 uncultured Phenylobacterium sp.
CGACGGCCGAGCATCTCCTCGAACAGCTGGCGCGCCTCGTCGGTGCGGCCGGAGAGGTGCAGCACCTCGATCAGCCAGAAGGTGCAGATGTTGAAGGCGGTCTTCGGCTCGCCGAAGTCGTCGGGGATCGCATAGCGCAGCATGTAGGGGCCGCGGCGCAGCCCCTTCTCGACGGCCGCCAGGGTCGCCTGGATCCGCGGGTCCTCCGGCGGCAGAAAGCGGACGTCGACCAGTTGCAGCAGGCTGGCGTCCAGCTCGTCGCCGCCGAAGGTCGCGGCGAAGCGGCCGAGGTTTTCGTTCCAGGCGCGGCTCTCGATGACCGCGCGGACCTGGGCGGCGCGGCCGTTCCAGAAGTCGGCGCGCTCCAGGAGGCCGAGCTTGGCGGCGGCGTTGCCCAGCCGGTCGCAGGCGGCCCAGCACATGACCGACGAATAGGTGTGCACGTTCTCGCGGCCGCGGAATTCCCAGAGGCTGGCGTCGGGCTGGTCGTGCAGGGCGAAGGCGCGTTCGCCGATCGGCTCCAGGGCGCGGAAGTCGTCCACCGTGGCCGGGCGCAGCAGGCGCTCGTCGAAGAAGGCCTGGACCGAGGACAGCACGATCTGGCCGTAGACGTCGTGCTGCAGGTGCTCGTGCGCCTGGTTGCCGACGCGGACGGGCCCCATGCCGCGATAGCCAGGCAGCGCCTCGGCGAAGCGTTCGATCAGGGCAGGTTCCAGGCCCACGCCATAAAGCGGCTGGACGTGGCCGCCCTTGGACCGGTCGATCAGGTTGCGGAGATAGACGAGATAGTTCTCCAGCATGTCGGCGGCGCCGAGCCGGTTCAGCGCCTGGACCACGTAGTAGGCGTCGCGGAGCCAGCAGTAGCGATAGTCCCAGTTGCGGCCGCTCCCGGCGTGCTCGGGGATCGAGGTGGTCAACGCCGCGACGATGGCGCCGGTCTCCTCGTGGGCGCAGAGCTTGAGCGTGATGGCGGCGCGGATCACCGCCTCCTGCCACTCCAGCGGCACCGACAGGGTGCGCACCCAGCCGCGCCAATAGGCCTGGGTCTCGTGCAGCATGCGCTCGGCCGTGGCGGCGAGGTCGGCGTCGAAGCCCTCGTCCGGGCCGAGGAACATGGCCAGGGGCTCTTCCAGGCGGAAAAGGCGCTCGTCGGCGATGTGGCCGACCGGGGCGTCGGTGGTCAGGCGCAGGGTGGTCTCGCCGCCGACATAGCGCAGGTGATTGGAGCCGGTGGTGACGGCCGCCGGCGCCTCGCCCCAATTGGCGGTGGGGCGCATGCGGATGCGGATCTGCGGCGCGCCGGAGATCGGCCGCACGAGGCGGAAAAAGGCCATGGGCCGGTAGACGCGGCCGAATTGGCGATAGCGCGGGGCGAAATCGATCACTTGGGCGACCGCGCCGGACTTGTCGGTCAGCTCGGTGCAGAGGATCGGCGTGTTGCGCAGATAGGTCTGGCGCACCGAAGCCAGGTCGTCGACCTCTACCGACCACCAGCCGCGCTCGGCCTCGTCGCCGCCCAGCAGGGCGGAGAAGGCAGGGTCGCCGTCGACCCTGGGGAAGCACGACCAGACGAAGCGACCGGTGCGGTCGATCAGGGCGCTGGCGGCGCAGTTGCCGATCGGAAAGAGGTCGAGGCTCGAGGTCATCGTCGGCTCGGAAGGTCTGGGGAATCGGGAGGGCGCGGTTACCTTAGGCGGATCGGCACGCCGCCGCCGCTGCAATGCACGGCCACCCGCCCGCCGAGGCGCTCGAAGCAGAGGTCGACGCGCTCCTCGCCGACCCGCAGTCCCTGGATCCAGAGCCGGTCGATGCCGATCGGCAGGTGCGGATCCCAGATCTCGATCTCGCCGCGCTCGCCGTCGATGCTGATGCCGAGCACGGCCTGCAGCAGCATGAACACCGCCCCGGCCGCCCAGGCCTGGGGCAGGCAGGCGACCGGATAGGCGACGGGCGGCTCGCCCGCCGAGCGCGGGAAACCGCAGAACAGCTCGGGCAGGCGCATGTCGAGGTTCGACGCCGTCTCGAACAGGCCCGACAGCAGGCGCACCACCCCGTCGCGCTCGCCGTAGCGCGAGAGGCCGAGCGCGCAGAGCGCGGTGTCGTGCGGCCAGACCGAGCCATTGTGGTAGCTCATCGGATTGTAGCGCGCCTCGCCGTCGCCGAGCGTGCGCAGGCCCCAGCCGGTGTCGAAGGCGGCCGAGAGCAGGCGGTTCGTGACCTGGCGGGCGCGGCCCTTGGACGGCAGGCCGGCGAACAGCAGGTGGCCGGGATTGGAGCTCTTGATCCGGCAGAGTTCGCCCGCGCCATCGACCGCGATGCCGTAATAGTCGTGCTCGTCCATCCAGAACTGGTCTTCGACCTCGCGGCGGACATGCTCGGCGCGCGCCGACCAGTGGCGGGCCGCCTCCTCGTCGTCGCGGCGGCGCGCGAAGCGGCTCATGGCCTGGTAGGCCAGGAAGGCGTAGCCCTGCACCTCGACGAGCGCGATGGGGCCGTTCGGGAACCGGCCGTCCTTATGGAACACGCTGTCCTGGCTGTCCTTCCAGCCCTGGTTGGCCAGGCCGCTCTTCTCGCCGCGGGCATAGTCGATCAGGCCGTCGCCATTGGTGTCGCCGAAGTGCTCGATCCAGCCCATGGCGCCTTCGAGGGCCGGCCACAGGTCCTCGATCAGCTTGTCGTCGCCGGTCCGCTCGGAATAGGCGCCGGCCAGGGCGACGAACAGCGGGGTGGTGTCGACCCCGCCGTAATAGCGGCCGAAGGGCACCTCGCCGAGCGCCGGCATCTCGCCGCGGCGGGTCTCGTGCATGATCTTGCCCGGAGCGGAATCGCGGAAGGTCGAGATCTCCTGCGCCTGGTGGGCGGCGAGATAGGTCAGCACCCCCTTGGCCAGGGATGGGTCGAACCACAGGATCTGCCAGGCGGTGATGATGGCGTCGCGGCCGAAGGCGGTCGAGAACCAGGGGATGCCGGCATAGGGATAGGGGCCGGTCTCCATGCGGGTGGTGAGCAGGGCGAGGTCGGCCCGCGACTTCTCCAGCCAGTCGTTGAACAGC
>CAMFIW010000548.1 GCA_945952355.1 uncultured Phenylobacterium sp.
GTCGGTGCAGTAGCCGCGGAACGGCGTCGGCACGCCGTCGACCAGATAGGTGTCGTCGAAATAGTCGTTGCCCCACCAGTCGGGCGTCTGGCCAATTCCGCCGCCGCCGTGTGTCACGCAGGTCTGGAAGCCGCGATCCTGCGGTCGGTAGGGATAGGCGTCGCCGAGGTGCCACTTGCCGAAGATGCCGGTGCGATACCCGGAGCCCGCAAGGGCGTCCGCCAAGCTCCATTCGTCCGCGCGAAGCAGCGACCGCCCGCCGACCGTATGCCAGACGCCCGTCGAGTTGCAGTAGTGGCCGGTCAGCAGCCCCGCGCGGGTCGGCGCGCAGGTCGTGCCGGAGTGAAACTGCTCGAAACGGACGGCCTCGCCATGAAAGCGGTCGAGATGCGGCGTGCGCAGAAGGGGATGGCCGTGCGCCGCGAGCGGCGGATAGCCCTGATCGTCGGTCAGCACGAAGATCACATTCGGTCGACGCATGCCGCCCCCTCGCCCGACGCCTTGCCACCCGCCCTATGGCAGGGTCAGGCGCGCGACGGCCAGGATCAATCGGGCTGCGGTCGAGGCGATCCGCACCCGCCGCGCATGCTTCGAGGTCAGCCGAGCGAGCCGGGGGCGTTCAACGCGCGCCCGCATGCCGGCGCCAGCTCAAGTCAGGCCCGGCTCAGGGAACCAGGTGCATCGCCCATTGGAGAACCACGGCCGCCGCCGCCAACAGAGCGATCGTGCAGCCGAAGCAGACGGCGTTCTCGCCGAGCGTCTTGGGACGATAGTGGATGGGCTCATGGACGCTCATCGGTTTCCTCCATCGCGCCAGCGTGCTCTCGAGGGCCCGCCATTCGCGATAGGGAAGCATGCGCCGGATTTCAAGACTTGGCCAGAGCCCTGATTTTCAGCGCCAATTCCGCAACTTAGTCACCATTCGCCAACAAATGGCGCAAGGTGGCGCGCAGGGCCTCGGCGACCGCGGCATGGTCCGAGTCCGGATTGTTCACGCCTCGGATCAACATGCCCTCGAAGATCATGCTGAGGATCTCGCCCCGGGCCTCCAGGTCGGCCTCGCTGGCGCCGGGCGGCCTGGTGCGTTTCAGGATGTCCTTCCGAAAGGCCCGCTCCTCGGCGTCGGACTTGCGCAGCATTTCCGCCACCCGCGGATTGCGCGCCGCCTCCGCATAGACCTCCAGCCGCAGCGCCGCCCGTTCCGGGTCGTAGTTCCAGGCGACCGACTCGTCTGCCTTGGCGATGATGGCGTCGGCCAGCGAGGTTCCCGAGCTTTCCAGTTCGGCGAACCGTTCGCGCATGTCCTGCACGTCCTGGTCGACGATCGCGGCGATGATCGCTTCCTTGTTCTCGAAGTAGCGGTAGATCTGCCCCACACTCATGCTGGCGGCCTGGGCGATGTCGGCCATGCTCGCGCCGTGGAAGCCCGAGCGCCGCGCGCAGCGGGCCGCGGCGGCCAGGATCTGCTGCTGGCGAAGCTCGGCGGAGGGACGCGCCGCGGGCGGGGATTCAGTCATTCTGTCCTTCGATTGTGCGATGCACAAAATTCGCGGCGTCGCGGCGTTGACTTAGCGTCATCGCGAACCTATGTCCGCGACAGACGAGAATGAACGTTCATTCTCACGCCAATTTATACCGCTGTTCGCCAGGGTTCCAGACCCTGCGACAGCCCGTCGCTCTGGATGCGCCGATGTCGAAACCATTCTCCGCCGGCGCCAGCGCCGCCCTCCTGTTGCTGTTGGCCGCCTGCGGCGGCAAGTCCCAGCAGCCGGGCTTCGATCCCAATGCCCCCGCGGCCGTGGGTTACGTCACCCTTCGCACCGAGCCGGTGACGCTCACCTCCGAACTCAGCGGCCGGACTTCGGCCTTCCTGGTGTCGGAGGTCCGGCCGCAGGTCAGCGGGGTGATCAAGGCGCGGCTGTTCCAGGAAGGCTCCAACGTCCGGGCCGGCCAGCCGCTCTATCAGATCGACCCGGCCACCTATGCGGCGAGCCTGGCGAGCGCAAAGGCGGGCCTGGCCCAGGCGCAAGCGGCCCACGCCACCGCCAAGTTGAAAGCCGATCGCTACAAGGAGCTGGTCGCGATCAACGCAATCTCCAAGCAGGACAACGACGACGCCCAGGCCACGGCCCAGCAGGCCGCCGCCAACGTCCAGGCCCAGCGCGCAGCGGTCGACCAGGCAAGCATAAATCTCGGCTACACCAAGGTCTTCGCTCCGATCTCCGGCCGCATCGGCAAGTCCTCGGTGACGCCCGGCGCCCTGGTGACCGCCAGCCAGGCCACGGCGCTCGCCACCGTCCAGGACCTCGACAAGATCTATGTCGACGTCACCCAGTCGTCCGCCGACCTGCTGAAGCTCCGCCGCGACATGGCCAGCGGCCAGATCGGCGCGGCCAATTCGGCACAGGTCACGCTGATCCTGGAGGACGGCTCGACCTATCCGATCCCCGGGACCCTCGCCTTCTCCGATATCACGGTCGATCCCGGCACCGGCTCGGTCGGCCTGCGCGCGATCTTCCCCAACCCGAAGGGCGACCTGCTCCCCGGCATGTACGTGAAGGCGCGCATCAGCAAGGGCGTGGCCGCGACCGGCATGCTCGTGCCCCTGCCGGCGGTGAGCCGCAACGCCAAGGGCCAGGCGACGGTCTTCGTGGTCGGCGCCGGCGACAAGGCCGAGCAGCGGGTCATCGGGGTCGGCCAGACCATCGGCGACAAGTGGCTGGTGACTGACGGCCTCAAGCCCGGCGACAAGGTCATCGTCGAGGGCCTGCAAAAGGTCCATCCCGGCGGCGCGCTGAAGCCCGCTCCCCTGGCCGCCACGCGCTAGGTCGCCGTCATGTTGTCCCGCTTCTTCATCGACCGGCCGATCTTCGCCTGGGTCGTCGCCATCGTCATCATGCTGGCCGGCGCGCTGGCGATCCGCTCCCTGCCGATCGCCCAGTATCCGGACATCGCCCTGCCCCAGGTCGCGATCCAGGCCAACTATCCCGGCGCCTCGGCCAAGACCGTCGAGGACAGCGTCACCCAGGTCATCGAGCAGAAGATGAAGGG
>CAMFIW010000549.1 GCA_945952355.1 uncultured Phenylobacterium sp.
CCCGGAACACCATCCGCCCGACCACCTTGGCCAGGGTTCCCGAATAGGCCAGGCCGGGGTCGTCGAAGCGGGTGTAGTGCTCCCAGGTGTCGTAGGCCGAGTGATAGACGCCACCGGAATGGCCTTCGCCGCCGAAGCCCAGATTGATCGAGGCCACGCCCAGGTGTCCCAGGAAGGCGGTGTAGTCGGACCCTGAGCCCAGCGGGCCGATCGGCAGATCGCGGGCGGGGTCAGCGGCGGCCTTGGCGCGGGCCTTGGCCGTCTCGTTGGCCCCAGGCTCCGAACCGGCGACCAAAGCCGCGCCACGGGCCCGGGCCGCGACGCTGGCGCCGGTCTCGGGATCGGTCACGTCCGCCGCGACCTGGTTCACGAAATGCTCGTAGGCGTGGTTGCCCTCGGCGCCGAACAGGCCGCGTTCGATATTGTCGGTGTTGATGTAGACGACCGCCTTGGCCTTCAGCTCGTCGGCATGGGTCTCCGCCCATTCGGTCGAACCGATCAGGCCCGGCTCCTCGGCGTCCCAACTCAGATAGACCAGGGTGCGCTTCGGCTTGTAGCCGGCCTTGGCGAGCTTCCCGATGGCCTGGGCCTCAGCCAGCATGGCCACGTGGCCGCTCAATGGGTCGGACGCGCCGAACACCCAACCGTCGCGGTGATTGCCGCGCAGCACCCATTGGTTCGGGGCCTGCGAGCCCTTCATCATCGCGACCACGTCGTAGATGGTCTTCAGGCTCCAGTCGGACTTGACCGCGATATGCACCTTGGCCGCGTCGGTCCCGCCCACGTGGTAGGTGATTGGCAGCTGGCCGCGCCAGGAATTGGGGACGGTGTTGCCGTCCAGCGCCGCCAGGAACTTCTGGGCGTCACCATAGCTGATCGGCAGGGTCGGGATCTTGAGGACCGTGACGGCCTCTTCGCGGGTGAGCCGCTTGGCGTCCTTGGTTGCGCCGACGCCCGGGGTCAGCGGGTCTCCCGGATAGGTGGTCATGTCCTGCACGGAGCCGCGCTGGAAGCCCTGGGACGGCCGCGCGCCCCCCTTGGGATAGACGTCGTCCTCTCCGTAGCCGTCCTGCTGCGGGTCGGAATAGATGATGCAGCCCACCGCCCCGTGCTCCTGGGCGAGCTTGGGCTTAAGGCCGCGCCAGCCCGCGCCGTAGCGGGCGATGACGATCTTTCCCTTCACCGACACGCCCATGCGCTCCAGGGCGTCATAGTCGGCCGGCATGCCGTAGTTGACGTAGACCAGCGGGGCGGTGAAGTCGCCGTCGCCCTGATAGGCCACATAGGCCGGCAGCTCGTCCTTGATGCGGCTTGAGCTCTCGTCGCCGGGCACCGGTTTCTCGGTCAGGGTGGCCTTGAAGCCGTCCGGCCCGAGAAGTTCCAGGCTCTCGGAGATCGGCGTCGGATAGAGGACGTCGAAGGTCTCGATGTGGGCGTCCCAGCCCCAGGCCTTGAACTGGGCCAGAGTCCACTCGGCGTTCGCCTTGTCGTGCGGGCTGCCGACGTGGTTCGGCTCGGCGGCCAGGCTCTTCAGCCAGTCGCTCATCTGGGGCGGGGAGATCATGCCGTCGAACCGCTTTTCGAGGTCCGGCTGGGTCTGGGCGGCGGCGGGCGCGGCCAGCGCGCAGGCCAGGATCAGCGCGGAAATCGACGACGCGGTGCGGCGCATGGGTAACCCCCTGTTACATGAGATCCGGCAGCTAGACAGGAAGCCCGTTCGGCCGCAAGGCCCGCTTCCGAACATGTCAGGCGCGAAACGAAAAAGGGGCGGCGGATCGCTCCGCCGCCCCCATTCCTCGGGCCTTTGCCGGACTTAGAAGTTCGCCGTCACGCCGACGAAGACGTAGCGACCCAGCGCGTCGTACACCTGCGGCCAGGTGTTGCCGTTGCAGGGGCCGCTCGGGCAGTTGGCCGCGCCGTTGAGCGGCGGATCCTTGTCGAGCACGTTGTTCACGCCGACGCGGAAGTTGTAGTTGTCCTTCACCGTGAAGGTGGCCAGCAGGTCCAGATAGGTCCGCGCGCCGAGCTTCTGGTCGGTGGCCGGGCCGCCGGGAGTGGCGCCACCGAGGGCGGGCTGGCTCGAAGTGGTGTCCAGCTTCACTTCCGAGAAGTAGCGGACCTGGGCCGACAGGGCGAGGTCGAGCGGGAACGGCGTGTTCCAGGTGGCGCGGAACTTGTGACGCCACTTCGGGCTCGGACCCGCGGCCTGCGAGGCGCCGACCAGGGCCGAGCAGAGCGCGCCGTAGTAGCCCGCGCAGTCGGTGGTCACGCCGCCCGGCACGGGCTGCACTTCCAGCTTGTCCAGCCAGGTCGAGGAGAGCTGCAGGGCGAGGTTGCCCCCGTTCTCCCAGCCCACCGCATCCAGGCTGGTGCGGTAGTTGGCCGAGAAGTCGACGCCCGAGGTGTGCAGGGAGCCGATGTTCTGGGTCTGGTCGATGACGTGACCCACATTGCCGTTCGGCGTCAGCCACAGCGAGTTGTTGCCGTCGCGGACGATCAGGGCGCAGGCCGAGTCGATGCCTCCGTCCACGCACTGCTTCATGATGGTGTCGGCGCCGACCGGGGCGATGTAGTGGTTCACCTTGATGTCGAACCAGTCGACCGTCAGGTTGAAGCCCGGCAGGAAGGCTGGCTGGGCGACGAACCCGACCGAATAGGTGTCGGCTTCTTCCGGCTGCAGGTTCGTGTTGCCGCTGGTCTGGCCGTAATACTGGTTGGCCGGGTTGGGCTCGATGGCCGCGACCTGGGCCGGGGTCAGCTTGAACACCGCCGCGCAACGGGTGTTGCGGGCCGTGCCGATGGCGGCGCCGGCGCAGAGGTCGGTGGTGCCGTCCAGCACGTGGTTGGGGCTGGCGTACAGCTCGACGATGTTCGGGGCCCGGACCGCGCGCTGGTAGCTGGCGCGGAAGCGATAGCCGTCGATCGGGCTCCAGTCGCCGCCCACCTTATAGGTGTTGGTGCTGATGCCGTAGCTGTAGTCCGAGAAGCGGTAGGCCAGTTCCAGCTGCAGGCTCTTGGCCCAGGGCTGGTCCTGCGCGATCGGGA
>CAMFIW010000550.1 GCA_945952355.1 uncultured Phenylobacterium sp.
AGATCATGCCTAGTCTCGTGGGCTCGGAGATGTGTATAAGAGACAGACCGAGGCCGCCTGGCCCTGCAGGGCGTAGGCGTTCTTGTCCTTGTAGAGGTTGATCACCGTATAGGCCCGGAAGTCGATCGGGTCGGGGCAGGCGGCGAAGGCGCCATTGTACATGTCCGGGTAGAAGACCTGGGTCGCCAACGCCTCCCAGCCGCCCGTCGAGCCGCCATAGGTGAAGCGCGCCCAGCCCTGGGCCAGGCCCCGGAAGCGCTTCTCGACCTCGGGGATCAGCTCGTAATTGATGGCGTCGCCATAGGGCCCGAGATTGGCCGAGTTCACCGCATAGCTATCGTCGAAATACGGATTGGCGTGGTCGATCTCGATGACCAGGAAGCGGGGGAAGTCCTTGGAGGTCCAGCGCTTGTAGAAGTCGTAGGCCTCCTGCTGCTGGATGCGGTTGTAGCCGGCCAGGTGGAAGCGCTCGGAATAGTCGGGCTTCAGGTCCGGGTCGGGCGGGGTGGTGCGGAAGTTCGAAATGTCGTCCGGGAAATGGCCGTGGAAGACCATCAACGGGTAGCGGGCGTCGGGATGGGCCTCGAAGCCCTCCGGCAGCAGGACGTGGGCGCCCAGATAGACGGGCCGGCCCCAGAACTTCGACAGCCGCTCGCTCTTGATGCGGATGTGCTTGATGTAGGGCGTGTCGGCCTTGGGCGTGATCGGGGCGATCTTGTTGGCGAGGCTGAGCGAGATCGGCTTCGGATGGGCCGGGTCGATCGTCACCTTGATTGGGGTCGAATAGAGGTTGCCGGGCTTGCTAGCCCACTGCTGGCCTTCGCCCATGTCGGGCGGAAGCTTGACCACCGCCCCGTCGGCGCGGTGATAGGTCTCGTAGCGGTTCAGCACCGCCTGGACGGTGTATTCGCCGGCCTTCAGGTTTGACAGATTGCGCGCCGGCCAGCCGAAGGTCCCTGGGCCGCCGAGCGTCACCGCCTGGCCGGGCTTCAGCCCGTCGACGGTCTGGCCGAAGACGAAGGGATTGCGCAGGGCGCTTTCGGGCGTCACCTGAGTGCGCGGCTCGCTCTTCGGATCCTTGGAGAAGATCAGGATCACCCGGCCGTCCAGCGCCTTGGACTCGGCCGAGGCTGGGAAGCTGACGCTCACCGCCGGTCCCGCCGCCCGAGCCGCGCCCGTCGCCAGCATCGCCGCCGCCAATCCCGCGAGCACACTCTTCAGCATCGTCCCCTCCCTGAAACCGGCCGCAAGGTTCGCGTGACACGGGGAGGGGCGCAAGGCTTGGCTGCCGCCAAGTCAGCCTCGCTAGTCGTCTTGCCCCAGGGGCTCAAAGAACCCAGGCTCGAAACACACAGAGAAGCGGCAGGAGAGGACACGCGATGGCGATCGATTTTGACATTCCGGAAGAGGCCAAGGCCATCCGCAACAAGGTGCGCCAGTGGGTGCACGACGAGTGCATCCCGGCCGAGAAGCGGATCACGGACGAGGCGTCCTTCAAGTCGGTGCTGGCCGAGCTGCGCGCCAAGGCCCGCGCCCAGGGCTTCTGGTGCCCCTTCATCCCCAAGGAATATGGCGGCATGGGCCTGGGTCCGCTGGCCAACGCCCTGGTGCAGATGGAGCTGGGTGAAAGCCACCTGGGCGCCCTGTCGATGAACAGCCAGGGCCCGGACGACGCCACCATGCTGACCCTGCTGGCGCACGGCACCGAGTTCCAGAAGGAGAAGTACCTCAAGCCGCTGCTGAACGGCGAGAAGCGCGTCTGCTACTCGATGACCGAGAAGGCCGCCGGCGCGGACGCCACGGGCATGCAGACCCGCGCGGTCAAGGACGGCAACGAGAACTACGTGCTGAACGGCGAGAAGTGGTTCTCGTCGGCCGCCAGCGCCGCGGACATCGCCGTCGTCATGGCCATGACCGACCCCGACGCGCCGCGCCACCAGCGCTATTCGACCTTCATCGTCGATCTGCCGAACCCCGGCTACGTGATCAAGCGCGACATCGAGACCATGGCGGTCCACGGCCCGCTGTCCTCGGTGATGGGCGGCGGCCACTCCGAGATCGAGATCAAGGATCTGGTGGTTCCGGCGGAGAACCTGCTGGGCGGCGAGGGCCAGGGCTTCAACATGGGCCAGCATCGCCTGGCCTACGGCCGCCTGCGTCACGGCATGCATAACGTCGCCATGGCCCAGCGCGCGCTCGACCTGGCCGCCGCGCACGTCACCAAGCGCGAGACCTTCGGCAAGCTGCTGTCGGAGCGGCAGGGCGTGCAGTGGATGCTCGCCGACTGCGCCAGCGAGCTCTACATGGCCCGGCTCATGCTGCTGCACATCGCCTACAAGGCGGAGAAAGGCATGGACCTGCGGCAGGAGAACTCCATCGCCAAGGTCTTCCTCGCCCACATGGTGCACAAGGTGGTCGACACCGCGATCCAGCTGCACGGGGCTCTAGGCTACAGCCGCGATACGCCGCTGGCCGCCTGGTACACCCACATCCGCTCGCAGCGCCTGGTCGACGGGCCGGACGAGGTGCACCGCTGGACGGTCGGCCGCAACGTGATCAAGGCCTACCAGCAGCACGGCACCACAGCGTCGGCGGCGGGCGGCGATCTGCTCTAGGACGGCGAAGGGCTCGGCCTTGCGGCCGAGCCCTCAATGTTTGTCAGGACCCTCGGAGGAGAGCGGCAGGGTGTCGTCGGCCGCGGCGGCGGGTTGCGACTCGGCCGGGAACTCCCGGGTCTCCGGCATGGCCTTCGGCACCAGGATCCCATCTTCCTGACGCGGCTTGGCGCGGGGCGGACCGCCCATGTCCGCCATACGCCGAGCCAGGACCACCAGCAGGACGATGGCCGCCAGCAGTAGGCCGGCGCCGGTCAGCGACTTCCATGTGGTCTTACCCAGGCCGGGCACGGTCACGTCGCCGCCATTGGGCGCGGCGGAGGGCGAGGGAGCCGGGGGCGAGGCAGCTGGTGCGGGCGTGGCCTGCGGCTTCAGTGGCGCATTCGCGGCCGCGCCGGACGGGGGCGCGGCGGGCTTCGGGTGCTCC
>CAMFIW010000551.1 GCA_945952355.1 uncultured Phenylobacterium sp.
GCCAGGATCTCGGCAGCGATGCTCGGCGCGCGCACGTTGTAGACCCTCAGCACGTCGGCGAGGCCCTTGGCGGCGTCCAGCGCCAGACGTCCGGCCGCGCGCGCGGTCTCGTCCTCTCCAGCGATCAGCGGGCCGGCATATTCCTCATGGCCGCCACAGCCCGGATGGCAGGCGACCCGCACGCCGCCCGAGCGACGGACATGGAGCGGCCAGATGCATATCAAGCTCGTCCCCGCCCAGACCGCGATCACCGCCAGGCTCACGTCCGACTGGCGGGAGATGATGTCCCAAGCGGTCATCACGTAGTCCGGCCCCTGGGCGACGGACCATTGCGAGGCGCGGTCGAACAGCTCGGCCCACGGCTCGCGGATCGCGGCCACCTTGGCCGCGTCGTCCAGGATCTCGACTCTCAGCTCGGTCATGCCGGCCCCTATTTCCGCCCCAGCAGCGCCTTGACGCGCGGCGCCCAGCGGACGCGTTGCGCGTGGATCGCGGCGGCCACGGTTTCGGCGGCGATCTTGGCGGCCCCTCGTGGAGAGCAGGCGATCATGAAGCTGTCATAGCGGTCGCTTCGATCGATCCAGCGCTGCTTGTAGGACTGCTGCGTGATCCGGAAATCGAAGTCGACACCGTCCGAGATCGCCATGACCACGCAGTCCTGGATCATGAGCCCGCCCGGCGACCAGTTGCTGAAGGCCGGATCGTAGGCGGTGGTGTAGAATTCCAGGCGGTCGCCCGAATGGAAGCAGATGCAGGCCGCGACGATCTGATCGTCCAGGGTCAGCGCATAGGCCTCGACCTCGTGCGGCCGGCCGTCGTCCCGGGCCGACCGGCTGGCGAGACGAGTGAAGAAGGCGGTCCCCTCCCCTTCCAGCATCCAGCTATTGCGAATGCCGCGGTCGGCGATCCAGGCCCGCTTCTGGTCGAAGATCCAGTCGATGCAACGCGGCCCGTCGCTAGATCCGCGCATGGCCTTGAACTCCAGCGCCCCCTTCGCTGCGAGATGCTTGCGGTCGTGCCGAAGCTCGGCGCGGAGCTTCTTGGAGGCCTTGGCCGCCCAGGCGTCCCAGTCGGGAACGCCCACCAGACTGACCACCGGCGAGAGGACGAAGGAGGTGCGGCGAAAGCCGCCGTCGGCCGCGATGGCGCGCGCCGCCGCGCCCTCGTGCGGGAGGTTGTAGATTCGCAGGATGTCGGCCTGGCGCTTGGCCGCGGCCAGGGCGGCGGCGATCACGGCGGCGTCGGCGCCGTCGGCCACCAGCGGGCCCGCATATTCCTCGCAGCCGCCGAACCCCAGATGACGGGCGATCGTGAGCCCGCCTTCGCGGCCGACGAACAGAGGCCAGACACATTCGAGGCGTCCGGCGCGCCGTACCGTGACGACCGCAAGCCGGGTTCCGGGCATCGCGGCCGCGACCGACCAGCCGGCCTCGGCATATTCCGGCGTCAGGGCGGCGGAGAACGCGCGAGTACGGCCAAGGAGATCCGCCCAATCCGCGCCTAGCGCGGCCAGGTCCTCCCCGCGGTCGAGAACGGCGACCTCAATTCTCGGAATCTGCGCGTCAGAGATCGCGGCCGCCATCGCCACGCTCGCCCCCCATGAAACCCTCGGCGTCAGGCTATAGGGCGCACTGATTGACGAAAGCGGAACAACTGGCGCACCGCCTTGCGCTTGCCGAAGCCGGGCAAGGGTCCCTAGACAGGCGCATGGCCTGGACCCGACGCTATGAGGAAGCCGAACCCCAGAGGGTGAACCGCTGGCTGGCCCAGAGCGGCGTCTGCTCTCGCCGCGAGGCGGAAGACCTGATCGCCCGGGGCCTCGTCTACATCGACGGCCAGCGGGTCGACGATGCTGGGCGAAAGATTTCCGCCGGCCAGACCCTGGTCCTGAACGACAGCGCTGCGGGTGAGTTGGAGTCTCGGCTCACGGTGGTGCTGCACAAGCCCATGGGCGTCGTCTCCGCTCAGCCCGAACCGGGCCAGGTTCCTGCCGTGCGGCTGCTGACCCGACAGGCGCTGCTCGGCGACAGTCCGGTGATCCCCGACCGCGAGACGAGCCTCGCGCCGCTGGGGCGGCTCGACATGGATTCGCGCGGCCTGCTGATCCTTTCGGAAGACGGCGTGCTGGCCAAGGCGATCATCGGGCCGGAATCGGACCTGGAAAAGGAATACCTGGTCCGCGTTTCGGGCCAGATCAACGGCAAGAAGCTAGGGCAGCTTCGGCACGGCTTGCAGCTCGACGGCCGGCAGCTCAAGCCGGCCAAAGTCACCTCGGCCGGGGACCAGCTGCTCCGATTCATCCTCAAGGAAGGCCGCAATCGCCAGATCAGGCGCATGTGCGAACTGGTGGGGCTGACCGTGACGGATCTGCTCCGCATCCGGATCGGCGCCCTGCAGCTCGGCGACCTGCCCGAGGGGCGATGGCGGCCCATCACCGCCGAGGAGCGCGCGGCGCTGTTGAAGCCCTAGACCGCCCGGCCTGCGCACCAGCCGCTGGCCCATGCCCACTGGAAATTGTAGCCGCCAAGCCAACCGGTGACGTCGACCACCTCACCAATGAAGTAAAGCCCCGAAACCGACTTCGCCTGCATGGTGCGGCTGTCGAGTTCCGCCGTGTCGACCCCGCCCAAGGTGACCTCGGCCGTGCGATAGCCTTCCGAGCCCACCGGTTTGACCCGCCAGGCGTTCACGGCGTCGGCGAGGCGCCGAAGCACCTTGTCGGAACAGTCGGCCAGATTGCCCTTGATCCCCTGGGCCTCCACCAGGTGCTGGGCCAGCCGGCGTGGCAAGTGCTCGGCCAGCAGGGCCTGCGGCGATTGCCGGCCCGCCTTCGAGCGGCCGTCACGCAGCAGATCGAACACGGCCGCGCCAGGGGCCATGTCGACCTCGATCTCCTGGCCCTCTCGCCAATGGCTGGAGATCTGCAGGATGGCCGGCCCCGACAGGCCACGGTGGGTGAACAGCATGGCCTCGGCGAACTTGGCCTTGCCGGCCTTGGCCACGACATCGGTCGCGACGCCGGCCAGGGGCTTGAGA
>CAMFIW010000552.1 GCA_945952355.1 uncultured Phenylobacterium sp.
CTACACACTGCATATCGTCGGCAGCGTCAGATGTGTATAAGAGACAGGGAGATAGGACATCCAGGCCAGCAGCGTGGTCGCCGCGATGATCAGGTATTCGTCTCCAAGACGGCGAACCAGCTTGACCCAGGCATAGCCGACGACCGCGCCCACCAGGGCGCCGCCGATGGCCAGGACGAAGAAGCTGGCCACCGCCTGAACGGGATTGAATGCGCCCGTCACGCCAGCGGCGACGGCGAAGCGGAACAGCACCAGACCGCTGGCGTCGTTGAGCAGACTCTCGCCCTCCAGCAGGATCTGCAGGCGACGCGGGAGGGTGACCCGCTCGAGCACGGCGCGGGCGGCCACGGCGTCCGGCGGCGCCACGATCGCACCCAGCGCCGCGCAGGCCGCCCAGGGCAGGGCCGGAAACAGAAGGTGGGTCGCGTACGCCACCACCAGGGTGGTGAAGATCACGCCGCCGATCGCCAGCCAGGCGACGCCGAGCCGGTGTCGCCTCAGGCGCGCGACTGGAATGGTCCATGCGCCGTCGAGCAGCAGGGGCGGCAGGAAGATCACCAGGACCAGGCCCGGGTCGACCGTGATCGCCGGCAGGCCCGGCGTGAAAGCCAGCGCCGCTCCGCCGGTGAGAAGGGCCAGGGACGGCGGAAGCTTGAGCCGATGGGCGGCGTAGTGGAGCGCGATGATCGCCATGACCATGACGATCGCGAGTTCGAAGAGGTGACTTGGCTCCATCTGCGTCCCGCGGATTGCGCCGGCGATCAGCCGTCGCCGTTTTGTCCCGCGGGCGGCGGCCCCGCGGCGCGTTCGGCGTCGGTGGGCAGACGCAACCGATAGACGCCCTTGAACTTCTCGGGATCGGCGGGCTTGCCGTGCCGGGTGACCACGATCTTGCCCGTTCGCGCCATGCCGCGCGCGGTATTGCGAAGGTGGCCGGTCAGCTTGCGCCAGTTCTCTGGATCGGCGGCGCGGGCGACCTCCTCGGAGGAGGCGGACTTGCCGGGCGCGAGCTTGGCCAGCACCTCAAGGATGACGGCTTCCATGTCGACATTGGCGCGCATCAGCCGCCCCGCTTCAGGGTCTCGCGGGCGATGATCACCTGCTGGATCTGACTGGTGCCCTCATAGATCCGGAAGATCCGCACGTCGCGATAGAAGCGCTCGACGCCGTAATCGGCGATATAGCCGGCGCCACCGAAGATCTGCACCGCCTTGTCGGCGACGCGACCGACCATTTCGGAGGCGAAGTACTTGGCCGCGGCGGCCTCCAGGGTGACGTTCTGGCCGGCGTCGCGGCGGCGCGCGGTTTCGAAGGTGAGCGCCTTGGCGGCGAGCGCCTCGGTCTTGCAGTCGGCGATCATGCCCTGGATCAACTGGAACTGGGCGATGGCCTGGCCGAACTGCTTGCGCTCGGAGGCGTAGGCGACGCTGTCGGCGATCAGCCGCTCGGCGACGCCGATGCAGACGGCGGAGATGTGCAGGCGGCCACGGTCGAGCACCTGCATGGCGACCTTGAAGCCCTCGCCTTCCTGGCCCAAGCGGTTCTCCGCCGGCACGCGGACATTGTCGAAGATCACGTCGCAGACATGGGCGCCTTGCTGTCCCATCTTCTTCTCGGGCTTGCCCACCGACAGGCCCGGCAGGTCGCGCTCGACCAGGAAGGCCGAGACCCCGCCGCCGCCCGGCTTGGAGGGATCGGTGCGGGCCATGACGGTGAAGAGGTGGGCCTTGTTGGCGTTGGTGATGAAGCGCTTGGCGCCGTTCAAGATGTAGTGGTCGCCATCACGGACGGCGCGGGTCTGGACCGAGGCGGAATCGGAACCGGCCTCGGGCTCGGTCAGCGCGAAGGAGGTGATGATGTCGCCCGAGGCGATGCCCGGCAGGTACTTCTGCTTCTGGGCCTCGTCGCCGAACATCACCAGGCCCTGGGAGCCGATGCCGACATTGGTGCCGAAGGCCGAGCGGAAGGCGGGGCTGGTGCGGCCGAGTTCGACGGCGACCAGGGCTTCCTCTTCCATGTTGAGGTCGAGGCCGCCGTATTCGCCGGGGATCGACAGGCCGAACAGGCCCAGGCCCTTCATCTCCTCGATGACCTCGTCGGGCATGGTGTCGGTCTCGGAGACCTGGGCCTCCAGCGGGCGCAGGCGCTCGGCGACGAAGCGCCTCACCGTCTCGATGAGCTGGTCGCGGGTCTCGATATCCAGGGCCATGGCGGTCCTCAGGGCGTGGGGACCGCGGGAGGCGGTCCGCTGGGTTGCGGGCAGTCGACACTGTTTGTGGCTCGCGGTGTAAACCGATCCAGCACGAGGCGCGACAGGTGGCGTTTGGGCCATTGCTCATAGCCGGCCAGCAAGGGCAACACCGTGCAGACACTGGTCGGTTCGAGCGGGCCGCCGGGATGCGGGATCCAGGCCTGGTAGTCGAAGGCCAGGGCGCCGCCGTTCTCGACCTTGAGCAGTCCGGCCTGGTCATCGCCGCCGAGGGTGAAGGCCAGGGTCCCGGCGGGCGCCTCGATGAACGGAGCGGTATCGTTCTTCGGCCGCGAACCCGGCTTCGGCGGACCTGCGTCCTGAGGATTGGCGGCCTGGATGTTGGCGATGGCAAGCTTGCCGTCGGGCGCGAGGCGGACCGTCACGCGCTCGCCGGCGGCGAGAACCAGAACGGTGTCGCCCTGCAGGTGGGAGCCGAACTCGGCGGCGCGTGCCGGCCTCGCGGCGACCACCGGCGCCAGGCCGAGCGCCGTGGCGAGGACGATGGCCGTCAGGCGGCGGACGCTCCGACCTTGCATGATCCCTCCCACCCCCTTAGGTCGCTCGCAAACTAGAGTTCGAACGCGTGGCGGGCAAACCGTCGACGGCTTGGGGATGACGCATGGACGGCGGTGAGGAACAGGCCACGGGCTGGGTGCACAAGGTGGTCGAGAGCGGCGAGTGGGCCGGCTGGACCTTCTACAGCGCCGACCCCTTCGAGGATCACGCCGGCCCCTACTACTACCGCATTGGCGAGGACGGCCGGCCGGTCGCCGCCTTCCGGGC
>CAMFIW010000553.1 GCA_945952355.1 uncultured Phenylobacterium sp.
GATCGGGAACGTCCTTCTCCAGGTGCTGTCAGCCGGCTGATACGCCTTGTGTCATCGCGGTTTCGCCGCGGGCGTCGCCAGGATTGAGATGCTCCGATAGATCCGGCGAACCCCCGCTTGCGGGTCCCGGACAGGCGTCGGCGCGTTTTCCGGGATGACGCCCATTGGAATGCGGAACCTCTATTCCCGTCCGATCGACGCGTACTTGAAGCCGCGCGCGCGCAGGTCTTCCGGCTTATAGATGTTGCGCAGGTCGACCAGCACGGGCTTGGCCATCAACAGCTTCACGCGGTCGAGGTCGAGCGCGCGGAACTGGTCCCACTCGGTGATGATCACCAGCACGTCCGCGCCGGCCGCCGCCTCGTAAGCATCGGCCTTGAAGTCCACGTCGCGCAGCATCTGCTGGGCCTCGTGGCCCTCCGGGTCATAGGCCTGCACCCTGGCGCCCATGGCCTTGAGCGCAGGCACGATGTCCAGCGCCGGCGCGTCGCGCATGTCGTCGGTGTTGGGTTTGAAGGTCAGGCCCAGCACGCCCACCGTCTTGCCGGCCAGGTCGCCCGCCGCCGCCGTGACCTTGCCGGCCATCGCCTTCTTGCGCGCGTCGTTAACCGCCACCGTGGTCTCGATCAGCTTCACCGGCGAGCCCGCGTCCACCGCCGTGCGCACCAGGGCCAGCGTGTCCTTCGGGAAGCAGGAGCCGCCATAGCCCGGTCCGGCGTTGAGGAACTTGCCGCCGATCCGCTTGTCCAGGCCGATGCCGCGGGCCACCTGCTGCACGTCGGCGCCCACCGCCTCGCACAGGTCCGCCATCTCGTTGATGAAGGTGATCTTCATCGCCAGGAAGGCGTTGGCCGCGTACTTGATCAGCTCCGACGTCCGCCGGGCCGTGAACAGGATGGGGGTCTCGTTCAGGAACAGCGGGCGATACAACTCCGACATCACCGGCCGGGCCCGCTCGTCGTTCATGCCGACCACCACGCGGTCGGGGCGCTTGAAGTCCTCGATCGCCGCGCCCTCGCGCAGGAACTCGGGGTTCGACACCACCGCGAACTGGGCGTCGGGGCGCTTCTCCCTGATGATCCTCTCGATCTCGTCGCCGGTGCCCACCGGCACGGTCGACTTGGTCACCACAACGGTGAAGCCGTCGATCAGCCCGGCGACCTCCTCGGCTGCGGCATAGACATAGGAGAGGTCCGCGTGGCCGTCGCCGCGCCGCGAGGGCGTGCCCACGGCGATGAACACCGCGTCGGCGCCCGCCACCGCCTCGGCCGCCTCGGTCGAGAAGTCCAGCCGCCCGGCCCGGACGTTCTGTTCCACCAGCTTGTCGAGGCCCGGTTCGAAGATCGGAATGCCGCCGGCCTTCAGCCGCGCGATCTTCGAGGCGTCCTTGTCGATGCAGGTCACGTGGTGCCCGAAGTCGGCGAAGCACGCCCCGCTCACCAGGCCCACATAGCCGGTCCCGATCATCGCCACGCGCATGGATCACCCTCGATGAGTTCGCCGCCCGCCCGGCCTCGACAAGGCCGGCGACATGGCGGAGTCGCAGATTCGTGTGACGACGATTCGTCCGTCGTCAGATTTCCTGGTTGTACTTGCCCACCTGCGGGCGTTTGGCGAGCCGCGGCTTCACCTCTTCCCGGAACAGGGCGCGCATGTCGTCCTCCGACCGGGTGCTCTCCACCACCACAACGATCTCCGGCTTGTTCGACGACGCCCGCACCAGCACCCAGGAGCCGTCCTCCAGGGCCACGCGCACGCCGTTGACCGTGATCACCTCGGTGATCTTGCGTCCCAGGATCATGCCGCCCGCCTTGGCCAGGGCCTCGTATTCGGCCACCACGCCCTCGACCACGCCGTACTTCTCCTCGTCGGCGCAATGCGGCGACATGGTCAAAGAGGTCCAGGCCACCGGCAGGGCGGCCTTCAGCTCCGACAGGGTCTTGCCGGGATTGCGGTCCAGCATCGACAGGATCGCGGCGGCGGCCGTGAGGCCGCAGTCATAGCCCCGGCCCAGCGGCGAATTGAAGAAGAAGTGGCCGGACTTCTCGAAACCCGCCAGGGCGCCGAGCTCGGCGGTCTTGCGCTTGATGTAGCTGTGGCCGGTCTTCCAATAGACGGTCTTGGCGCCGTTGGCGGCCAGCACCTCGTCGGTGGCGAACAGGCCGGTCGATTTCACGTCGACGATGAAGGTGGCGTCCTTGTGCAGGGCCGACAGGTCGCGCGCCAGCATCAGGCCGATCTTGTCGGCGAAGATCTCCTCGCCGGTGTCGTCCACAACCCCGCAGCGGTCGCCGTCGCCGTCGAAGCCGAGCGCCAGGTCCGCGCCGTAGTCGCGCACGGCCTTGGCCATCTCCTGCAGCATCTCGTGGTCTTCGGGATTGGGGTTGTAGCGCGGGAAGCTCCAGTCGAGCTCGCAGTCCATCTCGTAGACCACCGCCACGCCCATCCGGCGCAGGGCTTCCGGCGCGAAGGCGCCCGCCGTGCCGTTGCCGCAGGCGGCCACCACCTTCAGCGGCCGCGTTAGGGAGGCCCGCGAGGAGACGTCGGCGATATAGCGCTCGGCCACGCCCGCGATGTGCGCCAGGCTGCCGCCCGGCCGGGGCTTCCATTCGCCCTTCAGCACGATGTCCTTGAGCCGGCCCATCTCGTCGGGCCCGAAGGTCAGAGGCTTCTGGGCCCCCATCTTGACGCCCGTCCAGCCATTCTCGTTGTGGCTTGCGGTCACCATGGCGACGCAGGGCGCATCCAGGTCGAACTGGGCGAAATAGGCGACCGGCGAAAGCGCCAGGCCGATGTCCAGCACCTCGCAGCCCGCGGCCACCAGTCCGAGCGTCAGGGCTTGCTTGATCGACTGCGAATAGGCGCGGAAGTCGTGGCCGACCACGATGCGGTTCTGGCCCAGCTCGTGGATGTAGGTTCCGAGGCCCAGGCCCAGGGCCTCGACGCCGAGCAGGTTGATCTCCGGCCCGAACAGCCAGCGCGCATCGGCGTGCCGGTCGCCACCAGCGGCAGCTCCTCGCCCCGGTGCATCAG
>CAMFIW010000554.1 GCA_945952355.1 uncultured Phenylobacterium sp.
GCTGCTGGGCGAGCAAGGTGGAACCGCTGCGCGGCGTCATGGCGATCAGGTAGCGCTGGCGCGGCTCCACCGCCGGCTGGGCGCTGTAGAAGGGGTTGGCCGGAAACCGGTCGAACGCCTGCTTTACATCGTTGAGATCGGCCATCCACGCCCCCGCCGCCGGCCGACTCAGCGTCGCCGACGTTGCATCGGACCCGTTCAGCGTGTCCCCACGAAGGCTCCAGCATTACTGAGCGAACAAGCTCGGCGAAAATTGAAACGATTTCGCGACAGAGGACGCGCCAAACCCGCGGATGTGTCTGTCCAGAAGCTTTTGGGCCCGCACCGCGCCCTAGGGCGTCTCTCGACGGGCCGTGATCAGGACCTGGACCTCATCGGGGCGCGGGTTTTCGAAGTCGAGCCGGATGCGGCCGTCGGCCGTCTCGCTGACCACCGCGGGGATGGTGGAATTGGTCAGCCGCCAGCCCTTGGGCAGCACGACGGCGTTGGCGGGCCGGCCGAAGCTGCGATCGAAGACCAGTTCGTCCCCCTTCAGGCCGTAGCGGCCGGGATCGGTATAGGTCTCGCTCATGCGCAGGCGCACCGACTGGCCGGGCTTCAGAGGCGCGAAGCGGAAGAGCACGATCTCGGTGTCCCGCGTAACCTTCCCCAGGCTCTCGTCCTTGATCCCGGCGCGTGTGATCGCCTCGCCCCTGAGCTGTTCGGCGTTCAGCACCTCGCCAGTGTCGAGGTTGCGGGCGGAGGGGTTGGAGGCGGCGCTGCCGGTTCGCACCACGTTGACATAGGTCCCGACGCCCGGCCGCTCCTCCGTATAGTCGTGATAGAGGTCGAAGGCGTGGGTCTCCGGGGCCTGCAGGAAGTAGACGATGTCCCGCGTCTGGGCCGCGCGCTCGCCGGTCCGGGCGGCGATGGCCGAGGCCGTGGCCGAGAGCCTGCCGGGACGCGCGCGGAGCTTCAGCGGGGCGGGGCCCGGAGTGGTGTTCAGGAAGCTGACCCGGATACGCCCATCCGCTTCCTGGGCGACCTGGGAGGGATAGTTGCAGGCGACCAGGACATAGCCACTGGGCAGGACCACGGCGTTCCTCTTGATGCCCAGTGAGCGCTCGAAGACAAGTTCGGCGCCGTCGGCGTAGTAGCTCCTGGGATCCTGGTAGGTCTTGATGATGCGAATGCGGCCCTGGCCGCCATCGGCCGGCACCGGCCGGGCCAGGGCGACGCGGATATAGTCCTGGGTCGGATCGGCGTCCGGCAGGCCGGTGGTCTTAGCGGTCTCGCCGTTCACCACCTCGAATTTCAGCGGATGGCCGGTGGCGCGGTCGATGACACTCTCGTCGGATGCGACGCTGCCCTTGCGGATCGGGTTGAAGAAGGCGGTCGCGCCCGGTCGTGCGGCGGTGACGTCGTAGATGATCTTGAAGCTCGCCGAGCCCGGGGCGAGGAGTTCGTAGCGCGTGTAGGCGTCGATCTCCTGCGGCGCCGCCAAGGCCGGGCGCGCGAGCGCCGCCACGACCAAGACGATCCCGACCAGAATGCGCATGGGCCCCTCCCCTTGAACGGGTCTCACATCACCACCGCTCCCCTTGGGTGTCATCCCGGAAAGCCCGCAGGGCTTGTCCGGGACCCATAGGCGCTGGGCGTTCCGCAAGGATCGGTGTGTATCGGTCCCGGTCTTCGCCTGCGGCCAAACCGGATGAGACTGGGGGGTGCTTGCACTTGCGCAAACGCTGGCGTTCGCGTATTAGCCCGCCCCTTCGGAACCGCCTGGCCAAAGGCATGCCAGGGCGGCTCATCAATACGCCAGAGGACGGGGTCGCGAGACTCCGCAGAGAAATGCCGAAACTGAAGACCAAGTCGGGCGCCAAGAAGCGCTTCAAGCTGACCGCGACTGGCAAGATCAAGGCGGGCGTGGCCGGCAAGCGCCACCGTCTGATCAGCCACAACGGCAAGTACATCCGTCAGAACCGTGGGACGAAGGTGATGAGCGAGTCTGACTCGAAGACCATCCGCACCTACATCCCCTATGGCCTCAGCTAAGGAGCTCTGACAGATGGCTCGCGTGAAAAGGGGCGTCGTCGCCCACGCCAAGCACAAGAAGGTCCTGGAGCAAGCCAAGGGCTTCTACGGCCGCCGCAAGAACACCATCCGCGCCGCCAAGGCCGCGGTGGACAAGGCCGGCCAGTACGCCTACCGCGACCGCAAGGTCCGCAAGCGCAACTTCCGTTCGCTGTGGATCCAGCGCATCAACGCCGCGGCGCGCCTGGAAGGCTTCACCTACTCGCAGTTTATCTTCGGCCTGGACAAGGCCGGGATCGAGATGGACCGCAAGGTCCTCGCCGACATCGCCGGCGCCGATCCGACCGCGTTCAAGGCCATCGCCGACAAGGTTCGCGCCGCGCTGGCCTGAGGCCTTCGGAGTCATTCGACCCCCTGAGCATTCAGAAGCCCTTCGGCCGAACCGCCGGAGGGCTTTTTGCTGCCCTCTTCCCGCGCCCCGTCACGCCCTCTAAAGCAGCACCCGCCATGACCGACATCACCACACTCGAAGCCGAGCTTTCGGCCGCCGTCGACGCCGCGCCGGACGCCCAGGCCCTGGAGGCCCTACGCGTCTCTGCGCTCGGCAAGTCCGGTTCGATCTCCGACCTGCTCAAATCCCTCGGCGGCATGAGCCCCGACGCGCGTCGCGAGATGGGACCGAAGATCAACGGCCTGCGCGACCTCATCCAGGGCAAGATCGCCGCCCGCAAGGCCGCGCTGGAGGCCGCCGAGCTCGACGTCAAGCTGGCGGCCGAGCAGGTCGACCTCAGCCTGCCGCCGCCGCCGCGCCGCAAGGGCGGGGTGCACCCCACCATGCAGGTGATGGACGAGATGATCGCCGTCTTCGCCGAGATGGGCTTCGGGGTGGCCGAGGGGCCGGACATCGAGACCGACTTCAACAACTTCACGGCGCTGAACTTCCCGCCCAAGCACCCGGCGCGGGAGATGCACGACACCTTCTTCCTGCCCGAGGACGCGCGCGGGGAGCGC
>CAMFIW010000555.1 GCA_945952355.1 uncultured Phenylobacterium sp.
TCCACGCAGACCTCGCCCTCGGTTGTGAACTTCACGGCGTTGGAGACGAGGTTGGCGATCACCTGCTTCAGGCGCGCGCCGTCGCCGAACCACACGCCCTCGGCCTCGGCCTCGATCGTGGTCCGCAGCGCCACGTCCTTCTGCGCCGCCAAGTTGAGGAAGGGCGCGCAGGCCGCTTCGATCGCTTCGGTGACGTCGAATTCGTGATTGTCGATGTCCAGACGCCCGGCTTCGATCTTCGAAAAGTCGAGCACGTCGTTCAGCACCGCCAGCAGAGTCTGGCCGGAATCGCGGATGATGTTCAGCCGGTCGCTCTGCGCCGGGCTCAGGTCCTCGCGCGCCATCACCTGGGCCATGCCCAGGATACCGTTCAGCGGCGTGCGAATCTCGTGGCTCATGTTGGCCAGGAACTGGGACTTGGCGATGTTGGCGGTGTCGGCCTGGTCCTTGGCGCGGACCAGTTCCGACATGGTGCGTTCCAGGGCGCCGTCGCCCGCCGCCAGCTCGCGCAAGATCGCGCCTATGCGGTGCGCGAGCGCGAGGCCGGCCACCAGCACGACCAGGAATGCGACGATGAAGGCCGGCGCTGCGCGCTTGAAGACGTCGGTCCCCGGGTGCTTAGGCGTCCAGGTGACGTCGCCGACCACGAAGCCGTGGGCGTCGACCAGTGGGGCGATCGGCCCTCCGGTGTCGGCCTCCACCGGGACAAGATGAGCGCTGCGGATGCGTAGATTTTCTTCCAGGCTGCGCAGGACCGCGCCGTCGAGCGCTTCGGCGCTGACGATGAGTCGGGCGGGGCCGGGCTGGCGGGCGACCTTGTCGGTCTCGGGAACGAGGGTGGCGACGCCGACCAGGTAGGTCTCGCCGTTCGAGATCACCAGCCCGCTCTTGCTCAGCACCGCCGCATAGCCGACCGGCGCGCGCAGGTGGGTCAGGCGGGCGTTCACCGCCTCCTGTTCGCGCAGTTCGGCGATCAGCGGGTGGATGTCGTTGACGAAGCCCCGTAGGGCGGCGGGCGCAACGCGTTTCTCGCCACGCCAGGAATAGAGCGGGGTCCCATCGGCGCCGATCACGGCGCTGATGTCGTGGTCCAGGTCCTTGGCGTAGTAGCGCCCGACGTTCGAATCCGCCCAGTCGACATCGATCGTGCGGGCCAGCTTCTCGTAGCCCTCGTCCCACACGCTGACCGAGGTGATCTGTTGGACCAGGCGTTCGCGAGCCTCATCGAGGCCTCGGGCGACCAGCTCGCGTTCCTCGGAGATCTGGGCCTGGTCGACCGAGACGGTCGTGTAGGCCAGCAGGCCCGCTCCGCTGGCGATCACCACGCCCAGAATCAGCAGCGCCAGCGCGATGATGCGCCGCACGGCAGCCTGGCTATGTGGCACGTTCGACGCCATCCCCCACCCGTCCCGCAGAACGCGGTTAGATAGGCCGAGGCTGGATATCAAAACGTAAAGAGCGGTGCGGCGATTCGGCCATGTCCCCGAATTGAGGGCAGTTTATTTCTGGTGCGCCTCAGAACGGGGGGAATTCTTGTCGGGGCCTGATGTCGCCGCCTCTGGTGCGTCACGCCGTTCGGCGAAAGCGCCCCGCGAGGGCGACGAGTGGCTCAGGCCACCCGCACCCGCGCCGTCGATTCCGGCAGGTCCTGGCCGAAGGCGCGCTGGAAGAACTCGGCCACCGTGCCGCGCTCCAACTCGTCGCACTTGTTCAGGAAGGTCATGCGGAAGGCCAGTCCCAGGTCGCCGCCGAAGATCTCGGCGTTCTGGGCCCAGGTGATCACGGTCCGCGGGCTCATGACGGTGGAGATGTCCCCGTTCATGAAGGCGTTGCGGGTCATGTCGGCCACCCGGACCATGGCCGCGATCTGGCGACGGCCTTCCGGGTTGTCGTAGTGCGGCGCCTTCGACAGCACGATCTCGGCTTCCACGTCGTGGGCCAAGTAGTTCAGCGTCGTGACGATCGACCAGCGGTCCATCTGGCCTTGGTTGATCTGCTGCGTGCCGTGATAGAGGCCGGTGGTGTCGCCCAGACCGATGGTGTTGGTCGTCGAGAACAGCCGGAAGAACGGGTTCGGTCGGATCACGCGGTTCTGGTCGAGCAGGGTCAGCTTGCCCTGGGCTTCCAGCACGCGCTGGATCACGAACATCACGTCCGGACGGCCGGCGTCGTATTCGTCGAACACCAGGGCGATCGGCCGCTGGATCGTCCAGGGCAGGATGCCTTCGCGGAACTCAGTGACCTGTTTGCCGTCCTTCAGGACGATGGCGTCCTTGCCGACCAGGTCGATCCGCGACACGTGGCTGTCGAGGTTCACCCGGATGAGCGGCCAGTTGAGGCGCGCGGCCACCTGCTCGATGTGGGTCGACTTGCCCGTGCCATGATAGCCCTGGACCATCACGCGTCGGTCGAAGGCGAAGCCGGCGCAGATCGCCTTGGTCGTCTCCGGGTCGAACTTGTAGGCCGGGTCGATGTCCGGGACGTGCGCGTCGCGGGTCGAGAAGGCCGGAACGGTCATGTCCACGTCGACGCCGAAGGTTTCCCGAACGGAAACCTTCTTGTCCGGGACCATCGCGATCAGCTTGTCGTCTTGGGTGTCAGCGAACGAAGTCATGGCGAGGTTCGATTACAGGGTTACGGCGCGGATGCAAACGGGTGTTTCATGTCGAAAAGCCCCTTAATCCACATGGGGTGACCAAGGGAGCACAGACATGCCGGACGGCGCGCACGAAGGCTTCCGCACCGTCAAGGTGCGGCCGACGGAGAGCGGTTTCGGAGGCTGGATCGAGGGCGTCGACCTTGCCCGCCCCCTGGCGCCCGACGCCCTGGCCGAGGTCAAGGCCGCCTGGGCGCGCCATTCGGTGGTCAGCTTTCCGGCCCAAGCCCTCAGCCTCGACGAACTCGAAGCCTTCACCCTGCAGATCGGCGCCTTCGGGGTGGACCCGTTCATCGCCCCCATGCCCGGCCATCCCAACGTGCTTGAGCTGCGCCAGGAGCCCGACGAGAAGGCCACCAACTTC
>CAMFIW010000556.1 GCA_945952355.1 uncultured Phenylobacterium sp.
GGCCAATGGATGCTCTCCTCGGTGCGTTCGGGTTCCACCGTGAAAATTCCGAAGATCGCCAAAGGATGCGTCGCGGCCGCTGGGCGGGGCGGGGCGGGGCGGGGCGGGGGCCAATAGAGGTGCAACGTGGTTGATCGGCGAGGGCCGCACGTTGGCCGTAGCGGAAGTGCGCGCTCCCTAGACTCCCAGAGCGGTCAGTTTTGCCCTCAGCGCTTTGCCGCCCTCCAACATGTCGGGCGACACGAAGTGCATATAGGCCAGGCCGATCGCCGCCGCGCCTTTCAGGTTTTCGATCCGGTCATCGATGAAGAGCGTCCGACTGGGGTTCAGTCCCGTTCGGCGGATGATCTCCTCGAAATATGCTGGATCAGGCTTCCTCACGCCGAGGTGGCAGGAATAGAATTCCCCGTCGAAATGCGCCCCATATCTGAGGCGGCGGGACATGATCTCCGCACGGCGTCGTTGCTGATTGGAGGCGAGGCCGCAGTAGATCCCTGCGGACCTGAGCTCGGCGACGAGGGCAAGGATGGACTGGTCCACCTCGATCTGATGCCAGAGCTTGTCGAACGCCTTTGCATGAGATTGAGCGCCCCATCGGTCGAGAACGGGTTCGACGCTCGCGGCGATTTCCAACGCGCCGGTGAGCGTCTCGGCCTCCGCGCGAAACAAATCCAAGATGAGTTCATCAGCCTTGTCGATGGGCAGGCCGAAGGCCACTGCGAGTTGTTCGCCAAGATCGACAGGAGGTCGTTGAAGGACCCCGTCAGCATCAAACAGAATGGCGTCGAACTTCCGCATCCAGCGAATCTGGCGACCTGATCCATATGCGCAACAGGCGCGGGCTCAGCGCCGCAAACGTCCTGCTGGGCGCTTCGCGTCGAGAGTTTCGATCGGCGCCTACCCTATCACCCCCACCATCCCCTATCCACGGCCAGCACGCTGCTGTGGACATAGTCGGCCGCCGATGAGGCCAGGAACACCGCCGAGAAGTGCAGTGACAGTCACTCCTGTCCGCCTCCGCGTCCGAGTGGCTGGGAATTGAGTAAGCTGTCACCGCAATTACCTAGCGCTCGATGGCTCCGCCTCCGGGCGCGGACGCCCTTTAGGTCCGACTCTTCCAACGATCCAGGAGCGCGTCGATATCGGGAAGTTGTCCGTCCTCGATGCACTGAATGATCGCCGCCCGGGCGAGCCGGAACGCCGCATGAAACTCTTCCGCCTCGGGGAGATCACCGGCATGGACCGCGCCGCCTCGGGCCGCGTAGCAGGCCGCAATCTCATTGAACGCGCGATCCCGTGTCGGCCCCGGCGGATTGAGGTAAGCGGCGAGCGCGCGACAGAGCCGGTCGGTGATCTGCCGAGAACCGGGACGGATCAGGGTCTCGACAGCGGCCCAGGCGATGACAATCCCCGCACCGGAAGACTGGATCGCACCAGCTTGGTCGAGGGTCTGCATCGCCCGGTTGAAGATCGGCTCTTTCATCAAGCGAGCCGCCTTCTCGACATTATTTCGGACCCACACGAGGTCGATCTCGGTCGGGAGGCGCGGCGGCGCTGTCAAGAGATGGCTCAGGTTCAATTCGACCGGAAGGACATTCGCAGTCTCGGTGTTCCGAGGCACCTCCTGAAAGGGCCGATCCGCGACGGCGATCATCTGGAGTGGGAGCGCCAGGCGAAGCCGGAGCAGAGCCACGAGGAACCAGAGCGTGTTAAGCCGGTCGAAGCCGAGCGGCGATGATCCCGCATCAAGCTTCGCCTCCACGAGGATCGTTAAGCTCTTTGCATCAATCGCGGCCCAAGGCCCCGGATGCGGCGCGGTCGGCTTGGCTGGCGGCGAGAACGCTAGGATGAACGCCGCGCTTAGGTGCGCGTAAGTGCGCGTCAACGTCAGCCCTGACATGACCTCGAAGGCGTGCATCGGGAGGGGGAAGCCGGTGATCCCGCCGAAGAGCGCGTCGGCATGGAGGTCGAAAGCGTCCTTCGGCGGGGCTACGTAGTCGCCTGCCGCGATGGCCCGGAGCCGGGCGATCTCGTCTTTCGAGATTTCCATAAATTTCCCTGGGGCTGAGAAGCTTCACCTAGAAGGTTAGGGGCTGACAACCCCTGCTCGCCGGCGATTAGGTTGGCAGCGAAGGGGCGTCGATCGTGCGGCGTGGGCCGCCGTTGGCCGGCTTAGACCGCCTCGAACGTCAAGGCGTAGCTCCTGGGCTGGAACCGCGCCAGCCTCACCTCAAGTGGACGACCTGACGCCGCCACCCACTCTTCGACGCGCTGTCGATCGTCGGCCGATACTCGCGCTCCGAGGATCACACCGCGAACCGCCTTCGCAGGTAAACGAAACAGGCCAGACCACCACAGCCCTACTGCCCGCCACTCCTGCTCATAGTCCCATTCCGAGGACTTTCTCAGAAAGGCCAGCTCCCCAAGGGCAGTGACGTCCCTCACCATGTTGTAGCTCGGTCGGTCAGTCGAATAGGTGACCGGCAAAGGACACAGCGGTCTCAAGGCTTCAAAATCGAACTCGATGCAGACGCCGCGGTGGGCGTCGCCGTAGTGAGACCACATCAGGTTGGAACCGGGCTCGGCGCTGAGAGACAACACGCCCGTGTCCCGCAAGTTGTGGTCGTAGGCGGCTTGGGCCACGCCATCGAAGCCCTCCCGTTGGATGCGCTTCCTCATCTCAGTGCTGATCTCGGCGACCCGGGCTCGACGAGCCGCGCGGGACAAGTTCGGCTCGCGTCCTTTCGTCACCCAGGTCCAGAAGGCCCTACGTTCGGCCGCGGAAGACTCAATAGTGCTGTGCGGCCGGCAGTCGTAGGGGTCGTTCAGCTCGTCGGGTTTGGCAAAGTAGACCTCTGACCGAAGGATGATGGCCTTGGTGAAGTCCCCGGCGGTGCCCGCAAGGCTTCGGTACTTGTAGAGCCGTGATGGCGGGTTCTGCCGCGCCAACGTCTCCGCGTACCCTCTCGAGAAGATAAATTCGGCCATTGCCCGGACTTGGCCATTTCAAGTTGGGCAG
>CAMFIW010000557.1 GCA_945952355.1 uncultured Phenylobacterium sp.
GAGTTGGCCTTCGCCTGGGCGCGGTACGAACGCCGGCAGGTCGAGCTCCTCGCCGACTACGTGGCTGACGAATACCGCCTCGACCGCGCGATCGACTACCGTCCGGAACTGGTGGCGGGCCTGATGCTGGCCGCGTCGTGGGCCTCCCACAGGCGAGCGGCGGCGAGCGGCGGCGCTCTGGGCCTGGAGAAAGAGACCGCGAACGCGGTCGCCGTCGCCATCCGGATGGGCCGTGCGGCCCTCGACACGACCGCCGACTGAGCGATCGTCGACATGCGGCCGATCGCCCTGCTCGCCGGCCCGCGTTCGCGCGTATATAAATCTAGTTTGATAGAATTATCATTCGAGATAGAGTCAAATATCGGAGCCGAAGGCGGCGAGCGAGGAGCATGGTGATGGTCGTGGAACGGGGTGTGCGCGAGCGGTTTGCCGCGGCCTTCGAGAGCGCGCCCCGCGCTGGCGATATCCGGGGCCTCGCCCTCAGGGTTCGGCATGGCGAGCAGAGCTTCGGCGGAGAGCTCGAACTTGCGGCGGCCTTCGCCCAGGCGGCCTTTGCTTCGCCGTGGCGGATCGCCGAGGTGTACGACGCCGTGGCCGAGGGCTGGCTGGGCGAACCGGTCGGCGGTCCTTCGATCCCGACTAGCGAACGCTCACCCCTGGCGCCCGACGAAGGATTCTGGCCGCAGTTCTGGGACCTCGTCTCGGCCGCGGGCCTCAGCGCGGGCGAGACCACGATGCGCACGGCTGGCCTCGCGGTCGGTCTGCATCCTGACTTCCAGGCCGCGACCGCCGAGGTTTGCGCGGCCTATCCCGCCGTGCTGGAAGCCGCTCAGGCCGGGTTCCCGGCGCGCACTCGACTCTCCGATATCGCTGCATGTCCCGCCGGCTCGCTGGGGGAGGAGTTCTATCGCCTCATCGTTGATAACGGTTTCGACCTCGAAGTGCTCGATCGTGAGGCCCTGGGCCTTGCGAGCCTCACGCCGCCGCTCGACTACCTCAACGCCCGGATGCTTCAAGCGCACGATCTCTGGCACATCCTCGCCGGCTACCGCACCACCGCACTCCACGAGGTCGCGATCTCGGCGTTCCAGATGGCCCAGTTCGGCCACACTTATTCGGCGATGTTCCTGGCCATGGTCGCCGCCAGCGGCGCCGTGCGCGACCGGACTTTCTTCGTCATGCTGATGGACACGATCCTCACCGCCTGGGTCCACGGGCGCCGAACCGCGCCGATGCTGCTCATCCCGTGGGAGGAGGTCTGGGACCGGCCAGCCGAATCGATCCGCGCCCAGTTCGGTGTCACCCCCTACGCGTCGCCCTATCCCGCCGACGTTTTCGAGCGCATTGCGTCCTCCGCGGCGGCGGCCTGAACTCGCAGGCGGGGTGGGACGGGCCGGGTTCAGGCCGCGGCGGAGCGAGGGCAGGGGCGGCGGCCATGCAGGGGCAGCCGCACGGTGAAGGTGCTGCCGCGGCCCGTCCCTTCGCTTTCAACCCCGATCGCGCCGCCGTGCAGCTCCACCAGTTGCTTGACCAGGGCAAGGCCGATCCCGAGCCCCGACTGGGCGGCCGCGCCGTGCGATTGAACCTGGGCGAAGATCTCGAAGATCTCCGCCTGCTTCTCGGGCGGAATGCCGCGTCCATTGTCGCTGACCACGATCTCGGCGACGTCTTCCCCAACCTGGGCCGTCAATCGGATCCGGCCTCCCGAGGGGGTATACTTGGCGGCGTTGTTTAGCAGGTTGCTGACCACCTGGGATAGGCGGGTGGGGTCGGCCTGGACCGGGACCGGGCCGGCGGGAATGTCGAGGCTCAGCTGGTGGGCGCCGATCTCGATGTGGGTCTGGCTGGACTCGACGGCGGTCTTGAGAATTTCGACGAGATCGGCCTGCTCCAGCTTGAATCCGATCTTGCCCTGGCCGATCCGCGAGATGTCGAGCATGTCCTCGACCAGCCGCGTCATGTGGGAGACCTGCCGGTCCATCCGCTCGTGCAGTTCGGCGACTTGGGCGGGGTCGCGGCGGCGCTTGAGCAGGGTCAGGCCGGCGCCCATCGCCATGATGGGATTGCGTAGCTCGTGCCCCAGCATGGCGATGAACTCGGTCTTGTAGCGATCGGCGGCGCGGAGCTGGTCGGCATAGGCCTGCAACTCATCGCGCTGGGCCCGGATTTGCTGGCGCTGCTGATGCAGGTCGAAAAACACGGCGGCCTTGCCCCGCAGGACGTCGGGCTCGATCGGTTTCTGGATGAAGTCCACCGCGCCGGCCTCGTAGCTGCGGAAGCGTCGCTGGCCGTCTCCCGCGCCCGCGGTCAGGAAGATGATCGGGACATGGCGCGCGCGCGCGTTGCCGCGCATGAACTCCGCCAGTTGGTAGCCGTCCATCCCGGGCATCTGCACGTCGAGCAGAGCGAGCGCGATGTCGTGGACCAGAAGGAGTTCCAACGCCTCCTCGCCCGAACGCGCCTTCAGGCAGACCAGACCGTCGCGCTTGAGGAGCGCCTCGAGTGCGACGAGGTTCTCCTCGAGATCGTCCACGAGCAGGAAGTTCACGGGTGCGAGAGGCTGGGTCATCCTTCCGCAAGCTCCAGGAAATGGGACTGTAGAGCATCGATCGTGAGTGCGCGCGCCTGGGCGCATGCCGCCAGGGCCGCCGCCGGCATGGTCGGCGCATAGGCCGTCAGCGGCGACTCGATGAGGGCGAGTCCGCCGGCGGCGTGGATGGCTCGCAGGCCCTGGGCGCCGTCCTCGTTCGCGCCGGTCAGGACGACACCGGCCAGACGAGGGCCGAAAGCGTCGGCGGCGCTTTCGAATAGCACGTCGATGGAGGGGCGCGAGTAGAGCACCAGTTCATCGACGGAAAGAGCGAGGGTCCGGTCGGCCTCGACCAGCAGGTGATGGTCGGAGGGCGCAAGATAGACATGCCCCGGCCCGATGCTCTCCTTGTCCTCGGCCTCCTTCACCTCCAGCTGGCACTTGGCCTTCAGGAGGTTCACCAGGGCGTTGTCGCGGTCTG